>JABIDZ010000118.1 GCA_018651445.1 Candidatus Iainarchaeum sp.
CTTCATGGTTATAGTGCTTCCGTGTAACAAAACGCGGTCAGCGTAACCAATAAACAAGCTTGTTTCAAGCACGCCAGGAATCCGTTTTGCTTGGTATTCTATATCATCTAAATCATAGACTTCATCAATTTTAACTTCGATAAAATGGTTGCCTGTTTCGCTCATTAATGCTTCGCCATTTTCTTTTATTTTTTGTTTTGCTTCGCCTAGATTCATTACTTGTAACAAAGTTTTGTTTACTGCGAAAGGGCAAACTTCTAGTAATAAATTCATTTTTAATTTTTTAACAAAGTCTTTTTCTTCGCAAACAATAACAAATTCACTAGCTTCTTGTGCAATCATTTTGTCTCGAACAAGAGAAGTTGTTTCGTTTGAAATATAGTTGTAGTCTTCATCTACTTGGTCAACAAAATCAAATGCAATGTCAATTTCTACGTTGTCGAGTGAAGCTGTTTTGAGTCCAAGATCTTTACACAAAGCAGAGACCACATGGGATGTAGGTACCACGCTAATATTCAAACTATTAGTTGAAATATAAACAGCTAACTTTTTCAAAAATTCGATGTTTATGTGTCCTGTTCCAAAAGACACGATTGAATTGTCTTTGATATATTTTTCAAGTAAACCTTGTACGTGATTGTCAAGTAACATTTTAATCAATATACTAATTCGTTCGTTGAATAAAAAAGTATTGATTATGTAGCAGAAAAGAAAAAGCCTACGGTGGAATTCGCATCCACGGTCTCTCCATTACCAATGGAGTGCATTAAGCTGACTATGCTACGTAGGCATTAGAAAAATTAGAATTCAAAAGTATTTTATTCTTCTCTTCTGATTTCAGCTGCTCTTTTGTGTGCCATCAGTCCTTCAACATCTGCGATTGTCGACGCGGTATCAATTAGTTTTGATGGATCATCGATTCTTTGATGCGTTTGCATTTTTATAAAATCTCTTACAGATAGTCCTGAAGTGTATTTTGCACTACCGTTTGTAGGTAGAGTATGATTTGTTCCTGAACAATAATCGCCGAATACTTCTGCAGCATATTTTCCAATAAATAACGAACCATAGTTTCTTAGTTTTTTAATAATCTCTTCAGGATTTTTAACTTGGATTTCCAAATGTTCTGGAGCACGTTTATTTGAAATATTAGTTGCTTCGTCCAAGTCTTTTACAATAATTATTTTTCCATTTTTCAATGCTTCTTTTGTAATTTCTTGTGTTTCAAGAACAGCTACTTGTTTTTCTATTTGTTTCATAACTTTTTCAGCTAAGCTCTTTGAAGTAGTTAAAAGAAATGGTTTTGCATTTGAATCGTGTTCTGCTTGTGCTAATAAATCGGCTGCAATAAAATCTGATTTTCCACTTTCATCAGCAATAATTAGTACTTCGCTTGGACCTGCAATAAAATCAAGGCCTACTTCGCCATAAACTTCGTTTTTTGCAGCAACAACATATTTGCTTCCGGGTCCAACAATTTTATCTACTTTTGTAACTGTTTCGGTTCCATAAGCCATTGCTCCAATCGCTTGTACTCCGCCAATATTAAATATTTTGTCTGCACCAGCAATATCTGCGGCAACAATAGTAACGTTACGTGTTTTTGGCGAACAAACAATTACTTCGTCAACACCCGCAACTTTTGCAGGGATAACACACATTAATGCGGTTGAGGGAAGAGGATAGTTTCCACCCGGGACATAACACCCAACTCTTTGAATAGGAATTACTCTTTGTCCTACTGTGGCGCCGTCAACTTCAATTTCAAAGTCTTTAAAAGATTCTAATTGTTTTCTTGCAAAAGTCTCAATATTTTTTGCAGCGTGTTTTAATGCTTCAATAGTTTTTTTGTCTACGCGGGTATATGCGTGTTCAATTTGTTTTTTTGTTATTTCGAATTGTTCGATATCGATTCCGTCAAACATTTGAGAGTATTTTTTTATTGCTCCGTCCCCGCCATCTTTTACGCCTTGTAGTATTTGTCTAACCACTTCGATATTGTGCGGTCCTTTGTACTCGTAAAAATCTTTTGGTATATTATCGCTAGTAATTATTTCCATTTTACCCCAACCAGACTGATTATAAGACAATTTTTATTCCGACACCTTTTAAACAGTTATTGCTCTTTGCTCGCCAATTTTTCTGCAAAATTGTTAATAGCTGTCGATATCTTGTTGTAATCGGGCGTAGGCATCACAATCTGTGCCTTTGAGTTTGTGACTAATGTTTCATCTTTCGAAACGGCTATACCTAACCCTCCGGAATCAGTAATTGCTCGAATAAAGAAATGATCGTGTTTTCCGTCTCCTACGCCAACACAATTCTTTAGTTTTAAATTATTTTTTTCTGCAAGTTCCTGTACGGCAGTTGCTTTGTTTTCTGCTTCCATAACTGGGCCAATAAATTCGGTTATCTTTTCATTTTCTTCTCTTAGTTTTGTTGCAATTACATTTTCCATTGGAATTCCGAGTTTGTTTGCGATTCCTTGTGCGATTGGTTCAAAACTTGATGAAACAATAAACATATTATTCCCATATTTATTTTTAAAATTCAAAAAGAATTCTTCTGCGCCGTTATAAAACGGAAGTTCGTTAACTAAATCCGTAAATGTGTCTAAAGATATTCCTTCGTTTTCGGAAATAATTTCTTTACAAATAAGTTCTACGTCCATTCCGGGATAAACGTTTTCAACAGGTATTTTATAAACTTCAGCAACTTTTTCCGGATTGTTTTTTGACCATTCATAAACTTGTTCGGCTTTGTCTTTTTTACCGAATTTATCAAAGAACGCAAAAATAGTGTCTGTTGCGATAATAGTTTCGTCCATATCGAAAAACAGAGCTACTTCTTCAGATTCCATGGTCTCACGCGTCCTTCCTAGATAAAAATTCGTTTATTTTGCTAGCATCTAATTCTATAGTTTCTTGTTTGCCAATCTTCAAATTCTTAATAGTAATTGTTTTGTCTTTTATCTCATTTTCTCCAATAATTCCTACAAAACCGTATCCTTTTTTCTCAGCAAATTCGAATCCTTTTGAAATGCTTTTGCCGTTTAGATCAGTTTCGTTGTAAATGCCCTTCGTTCTAAGAGAATCTCCGATTTTAACCAATTCTTTTACGGGCACGCCAGCACTCACTAAAAACAAGCCTTCCATGCTCGTTTTGAAGCCATTTTCTTTCAAAATATCATATAATCTACTAACTCCAAAACTAATTCCAACCGCAGCTGTTTCTTGGCCGCCATAATTGCTGATAAGCTTGTCATATCGTCCTCCACCGCCAACACTTGGTCCTTCGTCTAATTTAATTTCAAAAACGATGCCGGTGTAATACTCAAGGCCGCGTGCGAGAGCAGAACTAAATTCAACAAAATCAAGTTCGTTTTCTTTGCACAATGCCAAAAAGTCATTGACTTCTTTTAATCCTTCACTAGCTTCTCCGATAATTCCTTTTATTTCTTCTAAATCGTTTTTCACAATAATATCTACAATGCCTGCGTCAATTTCTTTTTCTTTTAACATTTCTTTGCAATCTGTTTCTCCAACTTTGTCGAGCTTGTCAAGTACACGCATAACTTCTATTTCGCGTCCTTTAGCAAAGCTAGTAATTAGTTCTTCAAGTAATTTGCGAGAATTAAAAACAACGCGTGGTTTCAAACCAAGTTTCTCAAAACAATCTCGTGTAACAAGCATTACTTCTAGTTCTGCTTCAAGTCCTTTTACTCCGAGAATATCAATGTCTGCTTGTTTGAATGCACGATATCTTTTTGCTTGTGGGCGGTCGTAACGATAAACTTCGTCAATTTGGTATCGCTTGTAAGGCATTTTCAGTTGGTTGCTAGAAGCGACTCGTCCTAGGGGGACAGTTAAATCAAATCGTAATCCAAGTTCGCGGTCACCCTTGTCTTTGAAATAATAAATTTCTTTTTTGATTTCTTCTCCAGCAGCACTCTTAGCAGCTAATAAATCAAAGTTTTCTACAGCAGGGGTGTATTGTGGCAAATAGCCGTAGCTAGCAAAAACCTCTCGAAAGTTCGCTTCGATAAATTCTTGTATGCAAGCATCTTGCCCAATTAGATCTCTCATTCCGCGTACTGTTTGAAAAGTCATTTTATTCTACTCCATTATATTTTGAAAGGCCGGCACCGAGAATTGAACTCGAGTCGAAGGAACCACAATCCCTCATCATAACCACTAGACCATACCAGCCATCTGCCCTAAACACCAAGTCTTTGATTTGGTTAGTTAATGGACATAAAGATAAATTTTTGAAGTAATTAAAAAGGTTGATGTTAAATAGATTCTGACGACTAGACAAGTTTTCATCAGAAACGATGAAGTAACTCACTTTTTGTAGTCATCATACAAACCTATCACATTATTCTCTTTTTAAAGCTTTGTATCGCCTGTTTCGCCAGGCGGGAACGATGTACTCATGAGCTATCTGCGATAGCTCTGTAGTGGAGATCTTTGATTTCCAAAATGCAAGTTGAATTTGCATAGATTAATTAACCAGAATTACTCTTCAATAATCATGGTTGATTTTTTTAATGAGTGGGAAATAAAGAAAGCTCTGCGTGGAAAAACAAAAACTAATACAAAAGTTAAAGCGCGTA
>JABIDZ010000087.1 GCA_018651445.1 Candidatus Iainarchaeum sp.
TTGGGATGGTGTATTAGATCCCGACGCAGGAGAAGAATGTGAAGCAGGTATCGCCTGCGATCCTGATTTATACCCTGGTGAATTATTTTGTATTTCTTGTAAATGTGAATCTGATGGTTTACCACAAAATAGTATTTTAGACCACAAAGGCGAATGGGAAAACGGAAAGATAAAAGCAGAGTTTTTGTGCAAAGAAAGAACTGAAGATGCTACACTAAGAGTCTTAAAAGACAAAGAAATAATCGCGTCATATTCTGGAATTATTTGTGATGACGAAACAACAACTGCATATTTAATCAAAACATTTGAAAAAAATAACCTATATGAAATAGAGTTAGAAATTCCAAAACTATGCAAGGTTTGTGAACGCGAATTCTTTTTGTCTTCAACCGGACGAGGGTGGTTAAACAAAGGCGACATAAACATCCCAGACAATAACTTACTTTTAGTTGTTTTAATTGGTTTTGTTAGTTTTGCAATAATTGCTGTAAAGAAAAAAGAAGAGTAATAACATGAGTTCTTGTACATTTTGTGATTTTGTTTCTGGAGAATGGAAACAACACAAAAACAAATTTAAATTTCAAATCTTACACGAAACCAAAAGAACAATGTCTTTTCTTTCAATTGATTTTCCAAAACCAGCTAAAGAACATGTTCTTGTAATACCAAAGAAACATTATACGAATCTAGAAGATTGTCCAAAAACAACATTACACGAACTAGTCGATCATGTCGCTTTAATTTCAAAAGCCATAAGAACCGAGCACGAAGGGTGTAATATTTTATTGAATGATGGTAGAAGTGCAGAACAAACAGTTATGCACGCACATTTTCACGTGGTTCCTCGCGACAAGGGTGATGAAATCGAAATAGAACTATGGGAACGAACAAATATTACTGCAAAAACTTATAAAAAATTGAATGCGAATTTGAAGAAACTAATCAAAAAAGCTTCGAAAACATAGTTTTTTCCAAATGAATTCATTTTCATTCAAAAAGAATAAAAGGTTGTTTTACACCATATAGTTATGCGTCCATTTAAGTTAGATGAAAGATTATTGATGGGAATTCAAAAAATTGATCAACAACACAATCAGTTTGTTGACCTCTTAAACCGAATGGTTGTTTCTCTCCACCACCCTTATGCAGAAGAAGAAATGGAGCATTTGATTATTGAGTTAAGCGATTTTGCTAGACACCACTTTGATACCGAAGAAGAATTATTACGTGATATTAATTTTCCAAAAATTCGCGACCATTCAATCGCGCACATTCGCTTTGATAACAAAGTAAAAATTTTTTCCGATAGTTTACTCGTACAAAACACAAATTTTGATCAATTTGTTTTATTTAATTTTAAATGGTTAGAAAACCATATCAAATCATTTGATACGGATTATTACAAGTATGTAACCAAACACAATTTACTTGATGATTTGAAAAAGAAATTTGCTTTGTAGATTCAAACTAATTATAACCTATTTTGCTCGCAAACGAACAACTATTATTGCAAGAGCCGCAAAGAATAAGCAACCTATGTAGCTCTCCCAACTCCAATTGAATAGTACTGGCGCAAAGAAAAGAAACACTGCAACTAAACCAAATAATAGTTCTAGCGCCATTCCTGGAAGACTAACATTTACTCCTGCAACCATATTATCACATTAAAAAAAGGTTAAAGTACTATAAAAAGAATTCCTTCCTTACGAAGTTATTTAAAGTTTAGAATCGGGTCTCTATCTAGTTTCATTACGTCTTTTAGAAACTCTTTTCTCTTTGCTTTGTGATACGCAACAATACCAATCATCCCTGCGTTGTCCGTACAAAACCTTGTTTTTGGCATCGCAACATCTACGCCTGCTTTTTCAAATTGTTTTCTCAGTCTTTTACGAATATATAAATTTGCACAAACGCCTCCGCCAATAGAAACATGTTTTACTTTGTATTTTGCAACTGCTTTAGCTAGTTTTGTAACTAAAACATCTGCTACTGCTTCTTCAAAGCTAGCTGCAAAATCACTAATCTCTTTTTTTGTAAAAAACATATTTTTCGAATCAAAGTATTCTGAGGACGTACTAAACGAAATCATTTCACCATCGTTCTTTGCACTCTTACTTGCATAAATTTTTCTAAGAGATAATAAACAAGCGGTTTTTAGACCAGAAAAACTAAAGTTAAAGTCTTTTGAATGAATCATTGGTCTTACTAAATCATATTTTTCCCGATCTCCTTTTTCTGCAACCTTTGAAATTAATGGTCCGCCAGGATAACCTAGTTTTAGCAAGCGAGCAACTTTGTCAAATGCTTCTCCTGCAGCGTCATCTAAAGTTTGTCCGATTAATTTGTATTTTCCAATCCCCTCTACTAGAACTAGTTCGGTGTGTCCACCAGAAATAATTAAACTAATGAATGGAAACTTTGGTTTTATATTTGAATAGATTTTACCTTCACTGTTTTTTAAGAAAGGTGAAAGTAAATGTCCTTCTAAATGATTTACTGCAATAACGGGTTTGTTATATTCCCTCGCGAGTTCTTTTATTTTTATTATTCCTACTTCAAGAGCTACAGCTAAACCCGGGCCATATGTTACTGCTAGTACATCAATGTCTTTCATTGTTAGACCTGCCATTTTCAATGCTTTTTTTACACAAGGGTCAATAAATTCTTTGTGCTTTTCTTTTGCGATGTTTGGAACAACTCCTCCAAACTTTTTGTGAAAACTTATTTGAGTAGAAACAACACTACTAAGAACACGATCGTTGTTTAGCACTGCAGCACAAGTATCGTCACACGAAGTTTCTATTGCCAAAATTTTCATTCAAATTCACCATATTCAATTATTCTTTCGTTCTCACTTTTGTGATACATATTAATCCAAACAACAAAAGCTTTTCCTTTCAAATCTTTTATTATTTCTGAAACTTTTTCTGCCCACTCAATTACAATTAGACTTTTTTCTTCTAGCATTTCTGCTAACCCAACATCCCAAATTTCTTTTCCTTCCATTAACTTGTAAATATCCATGTGAACGAACTTTACAAAATTCTTTTTTAGTTTGTATTCTCTTGAAATAATATATGTTGGAGAAGTGATTTCTTGTTTTATCCCCAAAGCTAGCGCCATTCCCTTACTCATCTGTGTTTTACCCGTTCCTAGTTCTCCCTGAAAAGCAATTATTATTGGAATATCTAATTTCTTTTCGATTAGATTCTTTATTAGTTTTTCTCCAAACACTCTTGTTTCTTCTTCACCGTGCGTTATTACTTTGTGTTTGTGTCGAATCACAATATCTCCTTGTCGCAAGATATTTACATCATCAAGAGTAGTATCTATTACTGTTGAAGGATCATTTTTTGGTAGCTTCCCCGCATCTATAATCAAATCAATTAAGGCTTGTTGTTTCTCAGACGTGTGAGTTAGAATGTCTTTCACGCAATAAGGTGTTTTTTTGTATGATACATTTGCGCTAGTCGCAGTAATTGGTTTACCAAACACTTTAGTTAATTCTAACATGAAATCATATTTTGGGATTCTTACCCCAAGTGTTTTTGTATTTGATTCTACACCATTTGCAACTTTTCCCTTGCCTTTTGAAACAATTGTGAATGGCCCTGGCAAATATTCTTTGTACAAGTTCTTTGCAGTCGCATTTAATTTAACATATTTTTCAGCCATTTTTCTATCCGTTACTGCAACCGAAATCGGCTTGTCATCACGAAACGTTTTGTAAGAAATAAGTTTGTTTACTGCGTCCTGGTTTGTTGCGTCTACCCCAAGACCATAACAAGTTTCAGTAGGATAAATAATTATTCCGCCCGCGTTAAGCGTCTTTATCG
Organism: Candidatus Iainarchaeum sp.; assembly: GCA_018651445.1. Classification (GTDB taxonomy): domain Archaea; phylum Iainarchaeota; class Iainarchaeia; order Iainarchaeales; family JAAZKV01; genus JABIDZ01. The sequence goes on from JABIDZ010000087.1 coordinate 3,837, forward strand.
CTACAGAAATTACTTTTGCTTTATTGCCTTTTAATTTGAGGATTTGCATAGAATACTTTGATATAAATACTATTATAAAATTGTTTTTCGAGGACTTTTTTTGTTGTTGACATTAGGATAGGCTTTTATTGATCCAGCACAGAATATTATCATGGCTTCTAAAAAACAACCAGCATGGAAAAAACGAGGTTTTAAGATCATGCCCGGCTGGTCACTTGCCGATAGAAAATGGTTTAGGACATCTATAAAAAAATTAAAACGGCTAGAAACGGTTGATCGGACACCCCCTGAGACTTCTACTGGAGTTTATGTTAGAACGCTTGGTTTTATTAAAGAAAAATATAATTTTGATATTGCAAACGATTGTATTACCCCTGCTTTGAAAAGAAAACGTTCTACAAAACCTTTAAACATTTTAGATGCAGGAGCCGGGTTTGGTTTTATTTCAGCCGAACTTGTCGCAAAATTTAGAAATGCCGTTAATGTTACTGCTTTAGGTTTAAATCCACGCGTTTCGTTCAAACGAGTTAAACAATTAATTGATGTAAGCCTTGCATCAGATGAGTGGTATGCTAATGCAGATTCTCAACGATTATATCATGCACAAAAAGCTTTGCCAGAATACGAAAAAAATATTGGTAAAGTTAAGCGTGTTATTTCACGTTTTGAAAATTATAAAACAAAAGAAAAATACGATGTTATCTTTAGTCTTTTTGGTCCACATTTTTATTCGCCATTCAAAAGAAGAGTTGCTGAACAATTATTCAATTTATTAAAACCAGGCGGACAAATAATCACAATAACCGCATTATATGATTTAGATCGTTCAAGAGCATTTTTTGACCCAAAAAGCAGACACTCCCAACGCAGTGGCTATTATTTAAAACTAACAAAAACTACCAAAAATCTATTTTTTTATAAGAAAGTTAAGGTTGCGAAAACGAAATGATGTTTTTGAAAAAAAGACTTCCTCAAAAATTCATTATACTAAACGATATAATAGCTAAAAAGAATCTTCTATCTTTTTAGAATGCTTTAAGAAAGCATCTTTTTACTTTTTACTTATGGCTTTATCAATTAAAAATCTTTCAATTAATATTGGAGACCGAGAAATCATTCGTGACCAAGACGTCGGAATCGGAGACGGTGCAAAAGTAGGACTTATTGGAAGAAACGGAGTAGGAAAAACAACTTTATTAAAAGCGATTTTGAAACAAATAGATTATCACGGAAAAATTGATTTTAATGGAAAAGCAGCTTATTTTTCTCAACACGTAGATCTAGATAAAACAAAAACAGTCCGCGAAACAATTAGTGAAGGCGCGACAATACACCATCAAAATGAATTTGAAAAAAGACTAAAAGAAATTGAAGTTCTTCTTGCGCAACCAGCAATTTATGAAGACCACGCAAAATTAACTAAACTAACTGAAGAATACACACACTTACAAACAGATTTAACAAAACACCAAAACTTACGCCCAACAAATAAAATAAAATCTATTTTAAGTATTCTTAATGTAAAAGAAGAATGGTTAGATCAAAACGTTGGTTTGATTTCAACCGGACAACGAGCGATAATTGCTCTTGCCCAAATCCTGTCGTCTGACGCGGACTTATTGCTTCTTGATGAACCAACAAATCACTTGGATTTTGCAAGACTCGCTATTTTAGAAAATTATTTGAAGAATTTTCGCGGAACCGTAATAATGGTAACACACGACAGATATTTTTTAGATGGTGTTTGTGACACAATCTTAAAAATTGAAAAAGGAAAATGGATAAAATACAATGGAAATTATACATCTTATGTTAGAATGCGTGAAGATCGGTTTAAAGCAGAACAAACCGCGTATCAACTTGAAAAAAAGTATATTGCTAATGAAAAAGACAAAATTGCACGAATTGGAAAAGGAAAAGCCAAAGTAAAACAAGGAAAGTATCGAGAAAAACTCCTTGCAAGACGTGAGGTAATGGAAAAACCCGATCTTGATAAATCAAGATTTTCTACAGTGCTCGAAGCAAAGAAAATACATGTATACAATGTTCTAGAACTAACAGATCTCTCTGTTGGATATGATACCCCATTAATTTCTGAAATTAATCTTAAAGTAGGCGTTGGAGAAAGAATTATTTTAACGGGTGAGAACGGTATTGGAAAAAGCACTTTGTTAAAAACAATAGAAGGCCGCGTAAAAAAATTACATGGCGAAATTGATTTTGATAAACAAGCAAAACTTGGTTATATTGATCAAGAACTAAAAGATCTTACGAGTCACAACACGCTTTACGAAGAGATTTATGAAATGACTAAAGATCATGCTAAAACTCGTCAACAATTGTCTATTGGAGGTTTTGTTGATGATGCTGAAGTTAACAAAGAAGTATCAAAACTTTCTCTTGGAGAAAAGTCTCGCCTTAATTTAATCAAAGTGTTAATAGAAAAACCAAATATCTTGTTACTTGACGAACCAACTAATCACTTGGATCTAGATGCTTGTGAAATAATTGAAAAAGCTTTTCTAAATTATAAAGGAGCAATACTAGCGGTTTCACACGACAAATATTTTATTGACAAGATTGCTGACAAAATAATCAATGTTGAGAACGGAAAAGTTGAACACTTTCAAAGAAAAAAATAATTCGCTACCCCCAATCAAAAGGAAAGAGGTATAAATAACTTAGTTATAATTTATTTATGCATAATTCGCCAGCAACACAAGGACGCCAAAAAGCTAAGAGAACTAAGGTTTTAAGCACTGCCGAAAAAATAGCAATAGATCTTTTTCACCCAAGAAAGGGAAAATATCATTTAAAAAGAGGCCCCGAATTAAAAATACGAAGAGTAAGATATGTTTTAAGTAAAAATAGAAAAAGAAAAGGTGTTGTTGCTAAAGCCATTGGAGAAGACTCGATTTATTTTTCATATTATCCACTTGCTGAACACGCAAAACAATTTTCTAACGCCTCAAAACCATTAGTTGCGGGTGGCCCATCAAGTGTTTTGCCAGGATCCGTCGGTGTTTTGAGAATTTTGTTACATGGAAAAGTAGCAGAAATTACACATCTCCAAGGTGCGTTTTCACAAAAAGCTGGAAAGTTATCTCGTTCAATGGTTTCAAAACACGGTGGTTGGAGACAGCATATCTTAAAAGCCCTTTTTGAAGAATTAAAAACAAGAAAAATAAATGAGTTTTTTATTAGATCTCAAAAAGAAAATCAATCTATGTCAAAAACATCTTTAGCCTTGCTAGAAGATTTTGCTAAACAAAACGGATTCATCAGAACATCTGATCAAACATTCATTAGACAAAAATAGATAATACCCCCGCCGAGAAA
>JABIDZ010000040.1 GCA_018651445.1 Candidatus Iainarchaeum sp.
GGTAAGCGTAAACTAATTTTAGGCAATCTTATCTTTGGACCATAAACTGACATAAAGAAAGAATGCTTTTGGAATATTTAATTCTTTTTACTCTGGAAATTTTGTTTTTCCAGTGTTAACAATAAGCATTTTTTTGTTTTTAGGTAATCGTTTTTCTAGTTGGAGCATCAAAGCAAGGCCTGTAATCCCTGAAGGCTCACAAACAACGCCTTGTTTTTCAGCTAGTTCGATTGCGCGATTGAGATGATGTTCTTTGATTAAATGTACTTGTGACTCAATACCACAAAAACCACTTTGTCTATATGTTCGAATCCATTGTTCATCATAATGAACAAAAGGGAGGTGGGGAGAATAAAGTTTATCTGCTTTTGAAATAGGATCGTTAGTTGTTGCACCTAAAAAATTACAGTTGCGAAGCTTGTCTTTATCGCCTGCAAAACGAGGATCGTGATTTTGCGTTGATGTTTCAACTCTATTCACATTTAAAACATTTTCATATAAATTTCCGGTTCCAAACGGGATAAAGCAATAATCTGGAGAACTATTAATTATTTCATAACTCATCCAATCATAATAGCGGATAGTTGAACCAAGTGCTTCATTAGAAGTAATATCAATTCCGTTTTGATTCTCTGTTAAATATAAAATGTCTCTCCAATTAAGTGCTTTAAAATTTAAATTGGTAGTATAGATTTCACATTTTAGTTTTTCTAATGCGCGAACAATCTTTCCATTGGTGTTTTCATCGACAAGAACTTTTAGATTTGGTAAATTATATTTTCGTAGTTGTGTTTGAATTGCGATTCCGGCTGAACCCGAAGTAATAAGTGACATATGGGGTAGATGTCCTTTGGTTTGTTGTCGTTTTTTTGCGAGTAAAAAATCCCGGTAAGTAACAATCATTTCCCATGCCATTCGATCTTTGTGTGTCCCGGTTGGATTAATACTCTCGTCTTTCAACCAGACATTTTCAAATCCCGGAACATCAATTTCAAAAGTAGGGGTTGCTGGAAATTTTGGATCGTCTACTGGGAACTCGGGCCTATTAGGGTTATTTTCTGAAGCGACTTTAATAGATGCGAGTATATTTTCTTCTTTTTCGGTTAAACCCATTTAGTATTAGTAGTGATTAAATGATTATAAGTGTTTTTATTTTAGAAGAGTAAATAATTGATCGTTAATAGCGTCAAATAAGTGTGCGCGTACTCCTGCGTCAAGCCAAGCATGTGCATAAGAGAAAGAAGCAAGTGCAGTTAGCAAATCCCCTTTTTCTTTGAAGAATTTACCGTCATTAAAATAATTATTTGCCATTGACAAAAAGTCGTTAGCAACTTTTTCGTGCATTTCATCTAAATCCGCTTTCTTTTTGATTTCATCTAGACCTTTTTTTGTAGTTGACTCGTATTTCTCAACTTTTTCTATTAATTCTTTGTCATTCATTGTTTCACCTAATGTAATTTTTCAAGAGCTTCTTTTTCTTTCTCATTTGTTTTTCCAAGAACAATTAAACTTTGAGGAAATAATTCATCAACTTCAATTGCTTCAAAAATAGCTTCTTTTCCAACAAGTATTTTTTGTTTTTCACTACTCATCCCAATTAAACCAACGAATTGCCAGTTCATTTCTTCACCTTTCTTATTTGCAATTTTTTCAAGTAAATTAATTGCTTCGCGACAATTCATCATTCTTTGTGGCTCTTCATCTTTTTTAATATCAAGTAAAGCTAGCGTGTGCAAACCGATTTTTTGGTTCTCTTTTATTTGTTCATAAAAAGAATCTGGTTCAAAGTTTGTTGTGTGATAACAAAGCGTAACAATTCTTCCAAACTTGTATTCATCAAGACCAGTTTCTGCAATAGTATTTGTAATACTTATTCCTGGAATAACTTTGTATTTGATTCCATTTTCTTTTGCGTCAAGTAAAACCTGTAGATGTGTTGTAGCAGTTAGCGCATTTCCAAAAATCATTAAAGCGATGTTATTTTTTTTAGCAGATAGCAAGGCTGATTCAAATTCTTGTTCAACTCCTTCTCGTCCAAGTAACTTGAATTTCTTGCAAATCATTGCTTCGAGTTCTTTTAGTAAACCTTGAGCGTACTCTGAAGTATAACCTTCAAGAAACACTTGGTCGCAACCTTTTAGTGTCTCTAATGCTTCTAGTGTCATTTGCTTTGGTTTTAATCCAATTCCTATTAAATAAAACATTGTAATCAAAATAATCCATATTAGAAAGGTTTTAATATGTGCGAGAATTGAATTATTACATGCCAAGGACGACAGTTGTTAAAGCTCATGTGCGAGTACGGGGGCGTTCACTTGCAGAAACGTCTATGGAGCGTCGTCAACATTTTGATGAATTTGCCGGACAAAGAAGCGGTAGAGGTGTAGGTGAAGGACAAAGACGGGCTAGTAAAAGAAAACCGCCTACTAAACCGATTACTGGTGGCACATGTAAAAAAAGAGTTGTTAAAGGCGCGCAACAAAAGTTTACTGCACTTGCAAAAGAAAAAAATCTGACTGTGTCGCAAATACTTATTGGTAAAACTATATTGAGTTATATGCGAACGAGAAATAATTCTAACCTCCCTGTAGAAGATGTTGCTACGCAGGTTGCAGCAGAAATTAGAAAAAAACACGGGAAAAAAGATGCTAATGGTCGAAAAGTATTTTGGTATTGTCCAAGAAGAACTCTTGCAGGACATAGTGTTTTTTCTAGACTTTTTGATCGATTAGTAAAATCAAAAATCTTGGTAATTGAAGGAAGAAACCCGCGAACAAAAATTGTTCTTGGCAAAGATGCGTTGAAACGCGCAGCTAGGTTAAGCGGTTTATCGCCAGATCGTCTAAGACTAGCAACCGGACTTGTTGCGTTTTATTCTAAAGAAGCAAATCAAAGTGTTGGCAAAACAAATATGGCAAGATATTTTGGTAAACGGTTTAAAGGACAATTATTTGAATTGGAATTTAGGGAATTAGGCTCTGAATCTGTAAAAAAGTTTTACAAGGATCATTTGCGCGGGGTTTGTGTAGAAGAAGAAGGGCACACGGGCAGAGATTCTAAAAAACGAAGAATAACTCAAACACTACCTGTGTTAGTTACCAAAAGCTATGCTGAACTAAGAAAAGACCCGGTAAATTCTCCGTATGATGTGCGACCAGTTAAAGGTGCAGTTAAAGCCGTAGACAAGATAAGATATCGTGAGTCGTCAAGAGATCTTGCAAGAGCCGTTGTTCGCGTTCTAGGTAATGGTGGCGTCATAACAAAAGAAGAACTTGCACGGGGTGTAGCAAGAAGCATGGCTAAGAAAGGAGTGGTTCCAAAATTAAGAGGAAAAGATTTAACTGTAGACATGGTTTGGGATACTTATAAAGGACTTTTAAAACGTCACATTCTTGCTTAGATAATTCCTAGTTTAAACAAACTAGCAAGACCAGTTGCTAATCCAAGAATGGCAATTATGATTTTTATAAACCCAACAATATTCTTTTTCTTTGGTTGGTCTTTTAGATAATCATCTAGACTCCAACAAATTAATAATGCGATTAACAATTTAATTGACGCAAATAAAGCAGGACTAATTTCCATTAGCATGTTAGAAAATACATGTTGTTCTGAGAAAGAGAAAAAAGCGATTGCAATTGCAGAAGCAATTCCGTCAAAACCTTGACCTAGAACAATGAAAAAATTTGTTTTGTCGTTTAAGATTTTGTATTTGGTAAAACGATTAACTAAATAGCATAAACCATATGATACAACTAAGATTAAAGCTAATGTAGCAAGGAAAACCGCCCAGTTATTGAAATAATAAAAGTTGAATAATATTGGAATAATCATTATAATTAATCCAAAGTAAATTGTTCTTCTAAGTTCTAGTTTTTTCAAAACACCTCCAAGTAACAAACCAATTATGACTAAAGCAAAGGTTAGTATCCAAATTCCGGGTGTAAAAAACCAAAAACCTAGTTGCAGTGGATTAGCTGTTTTTACTATGCCATCAATTACAAGTAAGCCTGCTTCGATTTGATGCATTATTACTCGCATGCTAATTCCAAATAAGATGTATGGTATCATTGATAATGTAAACTGGAAATTAAATTCTACTTTGTTTCGTAATAAATAATATATTATTCCACAAGCAATTACAAGCAAAACGATGAATACAAGAGTATTAATTAGGTTATAGCCTTGTACCCCGGACATAGTCATGGGTTTTACAAAATACTCGTAGAAAAAATCCATACAAAAAGTAGCGAGCAATTGTATTTAAGTGTTTTTACCACAATATTTGTTGATTAACATGGTAACAAAAAAACAAGAACCAAAGAATCTAAAAGGCGCTTTGAAAAAAAAGCTAACTAAAAAAGAGTTTGAATTTGCTCCAAAAGCATTTGATTCTTTTGGAAACATTGCGGTTATAGAAATTCCAGAAGCGCTTGAAGCTAAAAAAAAGCTTATTGGAGAAACTCTTCTTGATGTACAATCGCGGTTTGAAACGGTTTGTAGTATTGAAAGTAATCACGAAGGGTCCTTTCGTGTACAAAAAGTAAAAGTTATTGCTGGAAAAAAGAATTTAGTTGCTACTTACAAAGAAAGCGCGGCTACGCTAATGGTTCCGCTAGGAAAAGTATTTTTTTCTCCGCGCTTAGGTTCTGAAAGACTACGCGTTGCAAACGAAATAAAAAAAGATGAGTTGGTAGGTTGTTGGTTTAGTGGAGTAGGACCTTATCCAATTGTATTTGCAAAGAACTCGAAAATGAAGAAAGCGATTGCAATCGAATTAAATCCTGCCGCACATAAATACGCGGTTAAAAATGTTGAATTAAACAAATGTGAAGACAAAGTTGAATTGATTAAAGGTGATGTGAAAAAACAATACAAAAA
>JABIDZ010000120.1 GCA_018651445.1 Candidatus Iainarchaeum sp.
ATTTCCAATGTACTTTACTTTGTACAAATTACTAGCATAAATGAGTAATACAAAAGCGAATACTAAAGCGATGATAAACGCACTAGTGTTTATCGCAGCTGCAACCAAAACACCAATAGCAAATAAACCTATAGAATAATACATCGCGTTGTTCTTTGAAACTCTTTTTGATGGAATAGGTTTTTTCTTATCAACTTTTGCATCGATCTTTGCGTCGTAAACGTCGTTGATGGCTTGTCCTGCACCACAAATTAAGAACACGCTCACAGCAGCTAGAATCACTTCGAAACTAAAGTTTAGATTTACTAAAAAATAACCAATTACTGTGGCAATTGCTGCCATTACACAATTAAAGGGTCGTAGTAATTCCAAATAAGGATTCATAAGAATAAAGAATACGAAAATAGTATTTAAGAGTTCGTTTAACCAGATTTTCTTTTCTTCTTTTTCAATCTGAATTTCTTGCTTTGGCATTTCCTACATTTAGGAGGTTCTCCCGAAGCACTTCGGTTAGTTGCATTACATTTTTGACAAACGTAAACGTTTTCAAAATTTCTTATCATAGATAGATTATCTGCCATTTTAACTCACCGCACTTTTTGAATTCTTGTGAATTCAAAACCTGCACTAAAATTGGTTCGCTATTGCTTGCCAATAAGAAAAAACTGTGAGAAAAGATTTATAAAGCATTCCAACTCAATTTCTTTTATTGGTGAGCAAAACCTATTTTATTGGGTTTTTTCAGCAATTTATTGTCATCAGACAATTGGATGACGGGCTGTTGAGCAGAGCGAAACGCCCAAAGCACCAACCGATTTTGCGGTTGTGCCCCTGTAGTGCAGTGGTCAAGCATCCCGGCCTTTCAAGCCGGTGACTCGGGTTCGAATCCCGGCGGGGGTATGATAGTCGGAGTCAAGTTACCCTCTTTTGAACTCAGTTTACTTTTTAAACAACGGAAGGTGAATTTGAATATGGAAGAAGAACATTTGAGTCCTCTAATTAATTTAATAAAGATGAAACATAGTCTGGAAATCCTAAAATGCAATTTTGGAGGAACAATTTCTTTAAATACTAGAATTGATATCTTTCTTGTATGAAAAAAACAACTTTTTTACTTATAATTTTAATTCTTGCTTTCGGTTTAATTTTTGGTTGTAACCAAACCGATAACCCGCCAGATAGCACATTAGAAATCACATCATCGCCACAAATCGAACAAACAAATAATCCAAATGAAAACAAGACTCCCGAAACATATTCTGCAGGACAAGGCACAAATTCGCTATTAGCATTGTTACCAAAAGAACAAGGTAACTTAAGCTTTACAAAGGAATTTAGATATGACAAATCTTCTGCACATTATTCATATAAGTCATTATTTTCGGAGTATGGTAATTGCAAATTTACAAATTCAGCAAGTATGTTTTATACACTACACAAGGAAAATATTGAAATTGTGATATTCATTGGAGAACTGAACAGCCAAGATTCCGCAAAGCAATGTCTAGAAGATTATTGGACAAACTTTGATAACCTACAGACCGCCCCGGATTTTTATTATAGGAAAGCTCAAATATTCGACAATATCGTAACCCAATATATCTGGAACACCTATTCCGGCACAGAAAAAATCAATGAAATTTCATACGTGTCCGACAACAAAATAGTATACATTATAACAGGTCATGTGGCGTACGACCTGACCGCACCTGAACAACAGCTTCCCGGATTATTCACTCAATTATTCCAAAAATTGCCTTCCGACAATTATTTTTATGAAACCAACTAGTTCGAAATCCAATTAATCTACGCCCGTATAAATATGAGACTTAATCTACAAGGTTCCCATATCAAGAAGATTTATATATTTCTGTAGGTGTGTGTTTCAGTATTTTGATTTTTTTTTAACTAAGTTATTTTTTAAGGTTTCATGGTTGTGAAACAAGGAAAGGTTTATATATGTTAAATCTTTTATACTATTGTGAGTAATATGGATGTAGAAGATATTTATCAAAAAAATTCTAGTTTTGCTGAAAGAGTGCTTAATACGGATCCTGTTGAAGAAGCGATTTCAGTAATGGTAAAAAACAAAACAACACGGACTGTTTTTGTCGTTGACAAAAGAGACACTTTTGTCGGGGTAATTACAATTAAAGAAGTTTTTTCACATATCTTTAATGAAATGAAACCAAATTTTTTAAAACTTTCAAAGAAAAAAAGAAATGTAAAAGCACGCGATATAATGATTTCTGGAATATCGGTGTCTTTGGATGATCCTATTGATGATGCTTTGCGAGCAGCAAAAGCTGGCGATTTACAAGACCTTCCAATTTGTAAAAATAATATTTTGATAGGTGAGTTAGATTGTTTTGAACTTTTAGGCGCACTTATTGAAGAAAAACAATTGTATAAGAAATAATTTAAAAAACTAATTAAAAATCTTTTTAGTGAGGCATTATGAAAAAAGAACATTCGTTGAAACGAGAACTTGGTTTGTTTGAAGTTACTCTGTGCGGAATCGGAATAATCTTGGGTGCGGGAATTTATGCGTTAGTTGGGAAAGCTGCAGCTCTTGGAGGAAATGGAATTTGGATGTCATTTTTAATTGCTGCAACAATTGCAATTTTTACTGGGCTAAGTTATGCAGAACTTGCATCGTTGTTTCCAAAAGCTGGAGCGGAATATGTTTATACAAAAAAAGCATTTGGAAGAAGAATTGCTTTTATCGTTGGATGGTTAATAATTGCTGGCGGAACAATTGCGGCAGCAACAGTGGCTTTAGGGTTTGCGAGTTACTTTTCAGCACTATTTTCCACACCTATAATCCCCACCGCAATGATTTTAATCATTTTTTTATCATTTATTGTGTTCAAAGGAATTAAACATTCGGTCTGGCTTGCCATAATTTTTACATTAATTGAAATTGCAGGGCTAGTATTAATTATTTTTGTGGGCATACCTTATTTTGGAAGTGTTAATTATTTCGAAATACCAAGTTTTAGTGGTGTCTTTGCTGCAGCCGCATTAATATTTTTTGCTTTTATAGGCTTTGAAGAAATAGTACGACTTTCAGAAGAAACAAAAAAACCACAAAAAACAATTCCACTATCTTTAATAATTGCGATTACTGTAACAACAATAATTTATATTTTAGTTGCAATTTCTTCAGTTAGTGTTCTTAATTGGGAAGTTCTTGGCGCTTCAGAAGCACCCTTAGCCATGGTTGTCGATAGTGCCCTTGGTGGCGAGGCATTTTTAGTCATGTCTGTAATAGCTTTATTTGCAACAGCCAATACTGTTTTGTTAATGCTTCTTGCAACTTCAAGAATAACTTATGGGATGGCAAAATCAAACTCTTTGCCTAGTTTACTTGCTAGTGTTCATAAAAAAACAAGAACTCCTTGGGCGGCAATATTATTGTTAATGGGCTTTTCAATGTTGTTTATCTTAATTGGAGACATTGAGACCGTCGCTAACTTGGCAAATTTTACAGTCTTTCTTACTTTTGTTATAATCAACTTTTCACTAATTTGGTTAAGATACAGACAACCCACATTAACACGTTCGTTCAAAGTACCTTTAAACATTGGAAAGTTTCCAATTCTAGCTTTCTTAGGTGCACTATTTAGTTTAGTCTTAATGTTTAACATTGGTTTTGATGTTCTATTATATGGAAGCATTTTAACTTTAATGGGTCTTCTAATTTATGAAATTATTATTAAATCAAAGAATAAATGACTCTTTATCTAGTCTAAATTAGTGTAATTAAATTCTGTTTTCTTAAGCCAATTTAATTCAAAGTCTTTTCCTTTTTTAATGTCTTCTAAAATAATCTTTACTTTGTCCGCGGTAATAAGTGGCGGTACCAGAACAAACTCAATGCCTACTTTATAGAGGCGTTTTGCAGCGCTAACATCTTCAGCTAAAACAATAAGTTTTATGTCATGATTATTTTGCATTAATTTCTTCGCCAAGATCTTGTTCGGATTAACTTGCATTATTGTTGAAATAACTATCTTTGGTTTTGCATTTATAATAAACTCCATTATTTCTAAATCAGAAATATCTCCGTATACTGTATCAAAATTATATTCTTTTGCTTCGTGGAGTGCTTTTGGATCAAAATCAACAACTAGCATATCTTTTTTATCTGACTTTTCAGAAAAGATCTTTTTGCTAGCGTCACCAAAACCTAAACAAACGACTGAATATTCTTTGCTTTTAACTTGATGTAATGAATCTTCAAAAAATCTTTTACTTCGCAAGAAAGGTAAGAAAGCGGATATGCGATCATATATTTTGTTATTGTGAATAATAAAGTAAGTTGAAACACTGATGGTTGCAACTGCTACTAAAGTTATGATTGAAACAACTTCATTTGAAACGTGCCCCATTTTTGCGCCTAAAAAAATTATGATTAATGAAAATTCACTTATTTGGGCAACTGAAAGGCTTGAAAGAAAACTTGTTCTTCCTTTGTACCCAAGTTTAGCCATCAAAATAAAAACAATTAGCGGATTTCCAATAAGAACAAAAATTGAAAAAATTATTGCGGGAGTAAAAATTATGCCTGATGAAACAAATACTAAGTTAGAACCTAATACGACAAAGAAAAGTACGATAAAAAAGTCTCGCAAGTATTTTAGTTTTCCTAGTATATTGTAAGTGTATGGTAGCGAAGCTATTGAAACACCGGCTAAAAACGCACCGATTTCTTTAGAAAAACCAAGAAGAATTGCTAGTCCTGCGAAAGTAAAACACCAAGAAATTGCTCCGAGAAAAAGCAGTTCTTGATTTTTAGAAAGCGCATCAAACACTCTTTTAGCAACAAATTTGAAAGCAATAACGAATATAATAAACAAAATCGCTAAATTAAAAACAAGTTGAAAGAGTTGTCCTGTTAAACTGCCTGAAAAAGAAAAAGATGAGATTAGAACAAGTATTATTATTGCAACAAAATCTTGGACAATTAGGAAACCAATTGATATCTTCCCATATAATGAGTTCAACTCTTTTTTGTCAGATAGCAGTTTGATAATTATGATCGTGCTGCTAAAGGTTAATGCAATTGCAATATACATTGATTCTAAAAAACTGAATCCTAAAAAGGTTGCGAGTCCTAAACCAATAAGGGTCGTAAAAATAATCTGGCCTATTCCAGTTATAACTGACGTCTTTCCTATTTCCTTGAAAACCCTTAAATCTAGATTGATTCCTACAAGAAACAACAAAAAGGCAATCCCGAACTCAGAAAAGATATTTAGTAATTCGTGGTAAGTAATCATATTCAAAAAAGAAGAACCGAGAATAATTCCTGTAACAATGAATGCAAGTAAAACAGGTTGTTTTAGCTTTCTAAAAATAAAACCCATTAGAGTAGCTGCAACAATTACTACTGCAAATTCAATAAAAAATCCTTCAATCATAACTGTTCACTTTATACAATAATTTATTGTTTTTCATTTGTGTTATTACTCCTAATTAAATATGACCTTGCGCTTTATAATAGTTGCTTACTTTCACAACCATGAAACTAAGTACTAATAAAACAAGCTTGAATGGAATAATTATTTTGTTTTTCAAATAAATTAAAACGCAAGTTTATTATTTGTTTTAAATGTATTTTGTTACTTTGTCATATATATCAAAAAGCTGTTTTAGTTCTTTTATTTTAAGAAAATAAAATTTTTCGGGTGGTTCATAAACATTATCGATTAGTCCCAAATCATAAAGCATTTTTAGGTGCCTTGAGGCGAGTGATTCACTTAAACCTAATTTATCAGCAATTTCGTGTACAGACGCTCTTTTTTGATTACAAAGGATCTTTATAATTTTTCTTCTAGACCTAGCTCGGATTGCTCTTGCAAGTTTTTCATCAGACATTAATATCAAGAAAATTAGAACCAACATCCTTTAAAGTAGTATAATAAAATAGTTAGACCAATTTTTTATTACTTTGGTTATTAGGGTAGTGAATTTTTTTTGTGCTTTCTCGGCGGGGGTATTATCTATTTTTGTCTAATGAATGTTTGATCAGATGTTCTGATGAATCCGTTTTGTTTAGCAAAATCTTCTAGCAAGGCTAAAGATGTTTTTGACATAGATTGATTTTCTTTTTGAGATCTAATA
>JABIDZ010000122.1 GCA_018651445.1 Candidatus Iainarchaeum sp.
ATTAACTCGATGTTTTCTACAGTTCTCCCAAAAATTCGTTTACTAATTAATAAGTTGGGTAAGAAGTCACGTGCTTGTTTTAATGCACTTTCAACGGGTTTGTTTTCTCCCATTCGGGAAGCAATTACGTACATGCTTTCTTTGAATTCTTCTTCCATCTTAATAATTCCGAGTTGTGCTCGTCGCTTGTAAATATTTTTGTGGTATAACAAAAAGGAAATTGCGAATGCAAGAGTAATTATTACCCCTGACCAAAACAAGTTTTTGGTGGGATCATTGCTTGGCGTGCTAACAAATTGTAAGTATCGTTGCAATGCTTTCTCATAAGCAATGTCTTTGTCAGCATAATCTCTTTCCATTAATTGATAATATTCGCCGCCTCGAATATCGTAGTATTCGACAAAATAAAGATCGACTCCAAATGGCGTGAACTTTTTTCCTAAATAATCTGCACTCATTCCATCATCAAGTAGTATTTGTCCAAGATCTCGGTCGGCACCAACGATTTGTAAATCTGGCAAGTACTCATCTTGCGGCAATAAAAACTTTGGAGGAAGCCCTTGTGAAGAAATTGCAAATGACAAAGAAAAACCAATTATCAAGATAATTACAAAAATTATTCGTGTATCAAAACTGCCTTTTTTTAATGGCATATGCCATTTTTTTGGCAAGCCTGCAAAATCGTCAGGTATTATTGGCGGTTCGTATGTTGGTGGTCTTTTTGCTACAATACTTTTTGCAAAGACAAATGCGGCTAAAGGGATTCCCACACAATAAATCATAAACAATATTTCGGTTGTTGCAAAAGCATTTCCTGAGAACGCGGATCCAACAGGTAAAATAATTATCAAAATAAGTGGTAACAAAACACCTAAATAAAATAGCATTACGCTTGGTTGGTTTAATCCTCTTGCGTAATCTTCCATCTTTGATTTTACTCTTGCTAAAACTTCTAGCATTGTTTTGTCAAGTAATTGGTATCGCTGTGATTCGCTGGGTTCGAGAACCGACGCACGTATTTTCATTAACGCTTCTTTTAGTTCGCCTGAGTACTCACCCCAATTATATGCTAGTGCATCAAGTCCTTGTGAAATAGATTCGTGTAAACCAATTTGAAAATCCCATATGAGTCGTTTCAAATCAACAGCAATTTTTCCACGACCATGCTTAGCACTAAACTCAATTGCTTTTTCAAGATTAGGAACTAACTTCATCGACATTATCATGTACCCAATCATTTCCGGGACATATGTGAGTGCTTTGTTTTGTTCTTGTGTCGCTGCACCAATCGGATAAGAATAAAAGTAATAAACCATCCCTCCAAGCACACCCATTAGTAAAGCACTAAGGAGTAAGAAAATTGTCATCACCATTTCCGAATCAAATAACGTGTACAAGAATGGTCCGCCGATATAACCTGCGAAATCAATTGAACCAATTTCAAGTCCAATTCCAAAAACATAGATTAATGCGATAACAATTATGATTGGTATAATGCCGGTTACAAAAGTTCCTTTTATCGCGGCCATGAATTCTCCAGGCGTTAATTTCCAACCTAAAAACTCAATTGCTTTTTTGTGTTGGTCAGAATACTTTGCGTGCTTTTTGAAAGAAGGAAATTTTTTAGCCATCTTTTTACAATACAAAACAAAGGGTGGATCCTTCTCTATTTTCATTTGTTTTTCTGGGATAAACTTTTCTCCAGTTGCAGTAATGCTACTATACATCTTTCCTGGAGAAGAACCAAAATCGCTTGCTTTAATTTTTCTACCCATGACTGTTAATAATAACAATAAGTGGTATAAAAAGAATTCGACAGCAAAAAAACATTAGTAAAATTCAAAATTAATTTTAGGGCGTTGCTAAAACAATTTTTGTGCAGTCAAGGTCGACATTTAATTCTAAATCTTGTAGTGAAGAAATGTTTCTTGCGCTCCAAGTATGCAAACCCATGATGTATATTCGTGATTCGGTGCTCGTGCCAATATTTTCTGACAGAGTTACTTTGCCATAACCTGAATTGATTTTGCCCGCGCGAGGGAAGACCTCTTTTTCTAAGAAATCACTTACGCCAGGCGTACAATAATAAAATACTCTGTCAATTTCTTTATTTGGGTTAGTTGCGTCATCACAAATACTAGGATCCGAAGTACATTCGTGGAGTGCGAATAAAGCAAACAAAAAGTTTTTTTCGCTTTCGTTAACAAGATAGAACGAATAGTCGTATGCTCGATCAAATGGTTTCATCGTTGCACTAAGCGTGGCGACAAGTGCTTTTGTTGTTTCTGGCGAAAGTGTTTTTGTGTCTGCATAATCTTCTTTTATTAGCGCGAGTAAATAATCTAGTTCTACAGTTTCTCCGCTAGCAAGATAACCAAAATCATCTCCTGTTCTCAAAACGTTAATGTATGTAATAACTTTGAGAGAGTCAACTGCGAAATCACTTGCGTAAAAAGAATTTACTTGGTCTTTTGTTTGTGTTCCATAATTAATCGTGAAAAAAAACATTCCTGCAGTAATGCTCGCAACGATTGTTAGAAAAATTATTGAGTCCATCAAAGCGGCTTGTCCTTTGTGATTCATTCGCATTCTTTTAAACATTAGTCCCACACCTCGATTTGCATTACTGCGGGTTCAATAATATAATAGTCTTCGCCACCAATTTCACGTTCTCTTTGCACGGCAATAGGAAAAGTTAATTCGGAATATTTTGCGCGTTTCTCAGAGAATTCTAAACTGCCAAGTTTTCGGTATTTACAAAAATATGGTTGGTCTGCATCAAACTCGTCTTTTCCTTGTAAAAAATTGTCTGCTGAAAAATCACCTCGCCCTGCGTCAACAAAGTCTTGTATAACTGTATCAAAATTTCCTGTCGCAGGATAAATTGCAACCATAAAACTATGTGGATATTTTTTCTCTTTTATCCAATCGCATTTATCGTTAAAAGAAGTATAATCTGTAATTAACGAGTCTCCCTTAAGTGATCGTGCAACAGAGATCATAGTAATCTGTTTTCGTATGGCTATGTTTTGTGTATCATAAATATTTAAGGTTAAAGAAAAAATTGAGAAAAACAATAACAACGAAATCATGATTGGAACGAGTGATGGGAGATCGTCTCCGATTGGTCCGATAAAACCTTTTTTGCAAAAATGCATTTTTATTTTTTTCAAAATCCAAAACACCTAAAAATAATCAATAACTTTTTACGACAACCCATAGAGGTCCTTACAATTCCTCCATGTCAAAGGATCTGTTCTATCACCTATGTCGAGCACGTCTCTTGTAATATCAAATGCTTTTCTAATATACACATCATCCGCGGGGCTAGTTTGGCCGAGTAAATAACAACCCGTTCGTAAAACATTTGCAATACAGTTATTCGGAATCTCGTTTTTTCTTGAAGAACACGGGATAATATACATTGTTGTTTCGCCTAGTGAATCAACTTCTTTTAATGCAACAAAAGCATTTGGTGCAGCTAGCAAACCGCTTGCACTTGAACGAGGGTATAACACAATTCGCTCGTTTTCGCCATCACGATAATATGAATCAAGAGGCTCATTTTCTGCGATGAAACCCGGATCAACTAAAACAATTTTTGCATCTAAAAAAAGCTTTTTTGAATCAATAATATTTTCGCGTTTGTGTTCGGCAACGGAGAGTATCAAAAAACTGGCGGACCCTTCTTTTCCCGTTGAAAAATGCAAGTCATAAAATAATCTACTAGAACCATTTAAACCGTATCTTAATATTTCGGGGATAGCAGTTTTTTTGTAAGAACTTGAAGAGTCAATAGTCATTTGTGCTTCGATAATAGTTGCACTTGTTTCAAGTACTCCTGCTGAAACATTTTTTAGTTCTATATCGGATACAAAACCATACATCATCAAAGCAACGATTAATATGCCTGTTGCGAATAGCAACATTTGCATTTTGCTCATAATAAATCCTAGCATTTGATCACCACGCGCACCTAAGCTC
>JABIDZ010000071.1 GCA_018651445.1 Candidatus Iainarchaeum sp.
ATAAATAAGCCCAAAGGACCTATTGAAACTAGAAATGCTATGAACGCTTCAATCATGCAATAAGTAAGAAAATGGCATTTAAATAGGTTTGTATGGAGAAAATTAATAGAGTTGAATATAAATGGTATTAAAATATGACGAAATGTTGGATAGAGCTTATTTAAGCATACCAAAGAAAGCATTGGATCACGAAAGATTCGAAATTCCTCGTGTAGAGTCTAATATACAAGGAAAAAAGACTTTTGTGAAAAATGTGACTAGCTTGTTAAAAGAAATGAGACGAGACAAAAAGCATTTTTTAA
This sequence comes from Candidatus Iainarchaeum sp., assembly GCA_018651445.1. GTDB lineage: Archaea > Iainarchaeota > Iainarchaeia > Iainarchaeales > JAAZKV01 > JABIDZ01. The sequence goes on from JABIDZ010000071.1 coordinate 303, forward strand.
AATTCTTAACAAAAGAAACTGGGACTAGTGTTACTGAGAGCGGAGCAAACCTACTTGTAAACGGAAAAATTGGTGCAATCCAATTAAATAAATTAATTGAGAGTTATTTCAAACAATTTGTTCTTTGTTCTGAATGCAAAAAACCAGATACAAAGATTTTAGTGCAACAAGGCACAAAAATGATGAAATGTGAGGCTTGCGGAGCAATCACACCCGTAAAAGGAATCTAAGTGATAATTTGATCGCAAAAAAACACGAAATAGGTAATGATTCTGTATTAGCTGTTTGTGACAAAGAACTACTTGGAAAAGAATTTGAAGACGGGAAACTTTTTTTTAGAGTTAGTGAAAAATTCTTTGGCGGAAATGCAATAACTAAAAAAGAATTGATTGAAACAATGATTGAATTTGGTTCGATTAATCTATTTGGAAACAAATGCGTAGAAATCGCAATAGAACAAGGTTTAATAAATGAAAACAATGTGATTTTAATAAGCGGCATTAAACATGCCCAGATATATAATATTTAGGTGAATTACGAATGGCAAATTTCAATAGTCAAAAAAGAAAGAATTCGATGCGAAGAAGCTCAGGTGCACCGGCTCCAGAAGTAACTCGTGTAAAACTACCAAACCGAAACGAAGGCGAACAACTAGGAATCGTAATGCAATTAATGGGTACTGACCAAGTAAAATCTCTTTGTGAAGATGGAGTAGAAAGACAACTAAGAATTCCGGGAAAACTACGAAAAAGAGTTTGGATACGAGAAAACGACGTCATAATTGTTAAATTATGGGATTTCCAACCAAGTAAAGGAGATATCACTTGGCGTTATTTAGGACACCAAGTAGAATGGTTGAAACGAAACGGCTATATGAAAAAGTTCCCAATCTAAAAGAATAAAAGCATTAAATGCTAACTATTTTTATGGAAGAAGAAGATAAAGAAGACAATCGAATAGAACGATTTGTGAAAAACAAACAAGTGAAAAAGATTTTCAACGATGTTTTTGATAAAGCTACGCTAGACACTATTTTTTCTTTAGCCCGCAAAAAGTATTTTGACGAAGTAGAATTTGTTATTGCTACAGGAAAAGAAGGAAATGTTTTTCGATGTAAGAGCGGAGACAATTATTATGCTTTAAAAATTTACAAGATTGAAACAAGCGATTTCAAACACATGATGGATTATATTGCTGGAGACGATCGATTCAAAGACGTTCAAAAAAACAAGTTTAATATTATTGAAGCATGGACAAAAAAAGAGTTTAGGAATTTAGAAGAATTTACTAAAGCAAAGATTCGTGTACCCCTACCAATCGCGTTTAAGCGAAATTGTTTAGTAATGGAGTTTATCGGAGAAGACGGAGAAGCTGCTAAAAGAGCAAAATACGCGCCTTTTCGCAATATGCAAGAGAAGTATGAATTAATGTGTGATTACATGGCAAGAATGGTTGCACGAAAAGTTGTTCACGCAGACTTAAGCGAATACAATATACTCAATAACAACGAAGAAATGGTTATCATTGATGTTGGACAAGGCGTGTCCACAATACACCCAAAAGCAGGCGAGTTTTTTGAAAGAGATATTAGAAACTTAGCTAAATGGTTTTCAAAATATGGTGTAGAAACCAATTACGAAAAGATGTATGCAGATATCAAAGCAAAAAAGTAATGTTAATAATTATTTGTTAAAGTGAATTAATAATGGAAGAAGATGTAAAAATACCTGAAGAACGGATTGCTGTTTTGATTGGTGAAAACGGTTCGATTAAAAGAAAGATCGCTCGCGAAACCAAAACAAGTATTACGGTTGATTCTCATACCGGCGACGTTTTGATCGAGGGCGAAGGAGAAAGTTTTTTTAAAGCACGAGATATTGTAAAAGCGATTGGTAGAGATTTTTCTCCAGAACGTGCATTTAATTTATTAAAAGAAGATTATTTATTAAAAATAATTGAGATACCTGAATTTACGGGAAAAAACGCTTCTGCACAAAAAGCTAGGAGAGGACGAGTAATTGGTAGACACGGAGAAGCAAGAAAAGAAATTGAGAAAAAAACGAATTCATTTATTAGTGTACATGGCAAAACTGTTGCGATTATAGCAAAAGTAGCCGATTTAGAAAAAGCTATTGAAGCAGTTAAAATACTCTTACAAGGCTCTAGTCATGAAACAATGGAAAACTTTTTAGAAAGAAAAGGAAAAACTAGGTTTGAGCTATAGTGCATATTTAAAATTAAGAAAAGCATTATTTTTAATATGGATAAAAAGAAACTTGCAGAACTTAGAATCAAAACTGATTTTTTTAAAGAAGCAATTAAAACTGGCGTTGCACGCGTAGGCAAACGTTTTTTACCTGCAACCGGAAAACTTGTTTTATTCGATTTAGACGGAACCTTACTTGATACAAATTTATCTTTTGAATTATTGAAAACTCGTCTTGGCGAAATACACGCTACAAAAGAATACCGACGATTCAAGGACAGGGTGATGAACGGCGAATTAAATACAGACCAAATGTTACTCGAAGCACATAGATTTTTACGTAGTTTAAAACCACCCATTACTCTACACGAATACCAACAAACCTTAGATAGGATCATTCATGAAGGCAAAGTTAGACCTGATGTTTTAGAAGCCGCACAATACGCAAAAAAAATTGGACGAAGCGTTGTTTTTGTAACAAAAAGTTCTGAAGTATTTGCACAAATGCTCGCAGAAAAATATTTAGGAGACAAAAGCGCAGGAATGGGTGCAAGAGAAAAGTTTAATGCACACGGAGAATTAATTGGTTTAGAACATATTATTGCCGACAGACCAAAACGATTGAAAAACGGAACAGGAAAAACAAAAATCGATGTTTTTCGTGAATGGTGCCAAGCAAAAAATATTCCATTTAGACGACGCGACATGATAATCGTTTCAGATAGCATTTTTGATTCGCGTACAATGAGGTATTCCCGAACTGGCGTTCTTTATTACCCCCACAATGCAAAAAAAGAACAAAAATACGCCGAAAAACTAAAATTACGTGACCACGTAGTTAGACAAAGACACAATGAATCACATGCAACTCGCAAAACTGCTGCAGAATTAAAAAGAGCTATTCGTGCACCCGTCGCAGTAAACAAAGATCCGTTGTGGGTAAAACAGGGATTTAGTAAACGAAAAAGACGCTGAAATCACAAAAGGGTTTATATAATATTAGTTATTCAACTTTACCATAAGGTGAGCAATTGGCTAAAGAAGAAAATAAACATATTTCCCACGCAGAAGCTAGTAAAACTTTGGAAACCGAAACCAAAAAAATGGATCAGGAATTCAAAGAACACTCTGTAGCAGAATTCTTTAAGAAAAACAAGCAAATGCTTGGTTTTTATGGAAAAGTTAGAACTCTTACAATGGTTATACACGAATACGTAACTAATTCTTTGGACGCTTGTGAAGAAACCGGAATCCTACCAAATATCGATGTAAAAATAGACGAACTAGGAAAAGAATATTACGAAATAATGGTAAAAGACAATGGCCCTGGAATCGGGCAAGACAATATCGGAAAAGCATTTGGAAAATTATTAGCAGGAACCAAGTTCCACAGACTTATACAGTCAAGAGGACAACAAGGAATTGGTTGTAGTGGTTGTACTATGCTATCACAAATGACTACTGGAAAAGCGTCTAAAATTATTACTGGTCGGAAAGGAAAAAAAGCGATTTCTCTTGAAATCACTATTGATCCAAAATCAAACGAACCAAAAATGACTAATATAAAAGAAATCGACAAAGCATTTGAAGGAACCGCAGTACAATCAAAATTCAAAGACGTTCTTTATCGAGACAGTGAACAAGGACCTCTTGAGTACTTACGAAGAACAGCAATTGCTAATCCACACGCACAAATATCTTTTCGTGATCCGCAAGGACAAAAAATTACTTTTAAAAGAACGATAAACAAAATACCCGAACTACCAAGAGAAGTTAAACCACATCCAAAAGGAGTTACGGTTGACGAAATAATTACTCTAGTAAAAAGTACTAAGGCTAGAACTGTTCAAAGTTTTATTTCAAATGATTTTGATCGAACAGGAGCAAAATCAATTAGCGAACTAAAAAAGAGAGTTACTTTTGATTTGAATAAAGATCCTAAAAAGATTACTTGGGAAGAATCAGAAGAAATAATCAAAGCATTCAAAGACATTGATTTTATTGCACCAACAACTGATGCGCTAAGACCAATTGGTGAAGACCAAATTTCAAAATCTCTACATAGTATTGTAAAACCAGAATTTTTAACTGTGTTAACAAGAAAGCCAAGCGTTTATGCAGGTGGATTTCCATTCCAAGTAGAAATTGCTATTGCTTATGGTGGAGACGCAGGAAGAAAGATTGCTGGCGAAGGACGCAAAATGGAAATCATGCGTTTTGCTAATAGAGTACCCTTACCATTTGACGCAGGTAACTGTGCTTTGACACATGCTGTTCAAAGCATTGAATGGAAAAGATACAATATTCGCGATGCAGAGAATTCTCCGGTAACAGTTTTTATTAATTTTATTTCGGTGCACATACCGTACACTGGAGCAGGAAAACAAAGTGTTGCTGATGAAGACGAAGTGCTAGAAGAAGTTCGATTAGCTTTGATGAGTACTGGTCGACGAGCAGGAATATTTATTTCTCATAAACGAAAAGAAGCAGAAAACCAAATGAAGAGAAAAATGTTTTACAAGTACATTCCAGAAATTGCTAAAGCATTAAAAGAAATTACAAAAGTTAGCGAAGACGACATGAAAAAACGATTAGAGAAACTGGTTCTTGAAAAATTAAAACTTGACGAAGCAAAAGACGCTGAAGAAATGAAGCGAATGCAAGACAAGATGGACAAAGACAGTAAGAGCAGTGTTGGAGACGGAAACGGCAAAAAAGCTAAGACAAAAAAGAAAAAGGGGAAAAAGTAGGTGATTTGAAATGGCAACAAAGAGTAGTGGAAAAATGAAGAAGCCAAAAACAAATATTAAATCAAGAGATACAGTTACCTCAAAAGAAATTGCTGCAAGAATCAAGAAAAGTGCTGAAGCAATGGTAAAAGAAATCAAAGCACATAAAGACCCTAGTTTTACGACTCAACAAAGAGGAAAAAGCAATGTTGTTTGGGACGAGAAAAAAGGTTATCTTGGTCTTGGCGACAAAAGAATTACTAGAAACTTTTTGAACGTTGCACACGCAAGAAAATTCATGCAAACGTCTTTGATTATGGCAAAAACACAAGACTATTTATTACACAATAAAACTGCGAGTATTCGTGAAATTTATTACGAGTTAAAACACACTATTGAAGGAACAAAAGAAAATACTTTTGAAGGACAAGATGAAAGTGACCCAACGATTGTAGATCTAGAACACTCAGTTAATACTATTCGAGAAAAACTAAATTTACACGCTAATCCGAAAGGAACTTTGTATGGAAATATTACTCTAAAAGACAAGATGCACAACAACGACAAATTCAATGCTTCAAAGCTTGGTCGTGGTGGTTGGAGTATCATGTCAAGAATTGAGCCAGAAGAAATCGAGATTATAGAATCTGACGCAGAATATTTATTAGTTGTTGAGACCGAAGCTATGTTTGAAAGACTAATTGAAGAAGGTTTTCCAAAAGCAAATAAATGTTTGTTAATTGGTGTTGGAGGACAAGCGGCACGAGGAGCTCGAAGATTAATTCACAGAGTACACACTGAACTAGAATTACCAACTTATGTGTTTACCGACGGAGACCCTTATGGATGGTATATTTACTCTGTAATCAAACAAGGTTCAATGGCGCTTGCAGCACACTCTGAATTCATGTCTATTCCAAAAGCACAGTATATTGGAATGACTCTTGACGATGTTAAAACGTATAAACTTGAAAATGTAACCGAACAAATGAAAGACGGAGACATTAAACGAGCAAAAGAAATGATGGCTTATCCTTGGTTCCAAAACAAAGCTTGGCAAGCACAATTACAAAAAGCATTAAAAGAAAAGATTAGAATCGAACAACAAGCTCTTGCAAATAGAAGACTAGACTTTGTTGCAACACATTACTTGCCTGAAAAAATTAGAAACAAGGATTTCTTACCTTAGAATTATTTCTTTTTCTTAGGCTTTCTTGGTTGTTGAACATACTCACCCTCGTTTCTAATAACATTTTCGACAAACGTAGCTTTTATGCTTCCAAGCGGACGTCTTCTTAACTTAATTTCTTCTTCAACCTTTCGATATAAATCTATTTTACGTGCAGGTACAAAACCTGCAGCCATAACTTCTTGATAAACTTGCCAAACAAGCTTTGATTTGCGTTGGTTTAATTTAACTTGATTTGCCGCTCGAGCCTTTGCTGATTTAAGTGCTGCAGCTGTATTCCCTCTAGCCGTGCGTTTTAACGGTGGCAATACATGACCTAAACCGCCTGCTCCTTTTGCAAGTTTTGTTGCTTCGTGTTGTGGTATAATCCCTTTTCTTACAGCCATGATAAAATAGTCTTATCATCAAATAAAAGCTTATTCTTTTAACAAAACACTTTCAGCTTTCTCATTTTCGCCTTGTGAAAGCAATTCAAAGATTCTTCTAGTGTCAAAACCCTCTAGCTTAGCTTCTTCAACGTTCTTTTCTAAAATGTCTATCCCTAATTCAATAACACCTTTCTTTTCTTTTTGAAGTTCTTTTAACTCGCTAATCTTTTTCTTAAAAGCACTCATTTCAAAGTTTTTTGTAACTGAGAAAATCGCATTCTCTGGAAGAGAAAAAGAAATGTCTTTTTGTGCAAATCCTTTTGCAATTGTTCCGACTAGTTTTAAACGAACAAGTGGTTTTAGTTTTTGTCCTAATGGAATTGACGCGATTACTTCATTTACTTTTGTGATAATTTCTTCTGGTTTTGCATCATCAAACTTTAATTTGTTATAAAACAATTTTCGTTGCTCCGCAAATGGAATAAAATCAAGTTCCTGGCTAATTGTATCAAAAATAAACACGCCTTTCTCTTTTTCTCCTTCTAGTTTCTTCATTTGAGTGAAAATACTTGAACCAGTTAATAAAAATCGTTTATCTCCAATTTTTTGTTCGTTTGTCCAATGCAAATGACCATCTATAATCAAATCAAATCCTTGGGGAAGATCAGCTAACGAAAGAGTTGCTATCGCGTCATCTTCAAAAGGCAAGAACTCTTTGAAGGACTGATGTAGGAGCAAAAGATTGGTTGCATTTTCGATTGGTTTTGGATTGTATTTTTGCAAAACTTGTAAAGCCATCTTTTCAGGTACTCCTCCAAGACCATGAACACAAACTTTGTCTCCATTTTTTTCTAGTTCTACATATCCTGCATGTAAATGCAACAAACAATTTGCTTCTTCTAAAACATCAAGTGCATTTGCAAAATCACGTCCCCTATGTTCATGCGTACCGTGAATAGCAATAATCGGAATTCCTTTTACTTCGACTTCGCGTTCTTTGTTAATCTCTTTTTTAGTTAGATTTGACAATCTAGAATCATTTTTGTTAAAACACGCCATTGTTTTATGCCAAACTTCTTGTGTGGGTGTTGAATGATCAAATAAATCTCCCGCATGCAAAATATAATCAACACTCTTGTCTTTGAAAATCTGAATAGATTCATCAAAACGATTAAACGCTTCTTCGTATCGATCAAGCGAACCATAGCCTAGATGTGAGTCCGAGAATATTCCTAATAGCATAATAAGTAGATGTTAGAAAAGAGTTTTATTGCTTTGTAGGGGTCAATGCCAGTAAGTGCTGTTTAGACTAAGCTAAACACAACAACGGAGCAAAGGTTTTTTCATTTACCAAATCATCTATCTTTGATCTTTCTTCAAGATTAGTTGAATCGGAAAAAATCGCGTTGATTTTGTCGTTTCTTTTTAGTTTTGCTATTTCTTCTAAAGTAATCTTTTGTATTTTTTCCATCGCATTAAATTCTTCTAAGTTTAAATCAAAATCTGCAATTAGTTTTACTCGGCAACCTGTTCGTAATAACTTCTTTGCGAGCTTTTCTGAATTTGTTTTGTCTTTTCCAATTAATACTATTGTTCCTTGTGCACCAACAGGCATTCCTCTTGCACCCGGAATCGAATCAAAATAATAGAATACTTGTTTTTCAAATACAAGTGCATTTATTTGCGTCTTTGGAGCAGACAAATTTACTTTTGTTGTAAACGCATCTAGTATCTTTGAACCCGCTTTCATTTCAACGTCCCTTGATTTTATACGCTTGTTAAAACTTTTACAACGAACCGCAAAAGTGTCTTTGATAATTCCTTTACATAAAAGAGCACAATTCTCACAAATACTTTCAAGTTCAATTACCGTATCTTTTTGTGCTTGTATCAGCGCAAATACTCCAAAACAATTTGCAAGGATTTTAACTACTTTTGTCGTTTCTTCGGTTTCGATAAATATTCTAGCCGATCTAAGAAACACATTTGAAAAAACTATTTGGTTTGCTTTTA
>JABIDZ010000123.1 GCA_018651445.1 Candidatus Iainarchaeum sp.
TTCAGACAAGTTTTAATTGACAATAATCTAGGAGGTAGATTAAAATGAAAAAATATTTTTTTGTATTATTAGTGCTAAGTTTATTTTTTATTAGCACAGTAAGCGCTGAAACAACGGGAGACTATTTGTATTTAGCAAACTATGACGCAGTGAGTTTTATCCCGGAGGTAATTGATACGGGCGATGTTGTTAGTATGACCGTGGATATTGAAAACAAGGGAACGCTCATTAACATCGTTGGTTTAGACGCCGAACTATTATTAGATGATAGTTTAGAAGGAATCAAAACAACGTATACAATTAATGAAATAAACGCGGGTTCAACAAAAAAACTAGTGTTTGAATTCAAGGTTAATGAAAACGCACAACCAGGCAACTACGTTAGTACGTTAAACCTAACTTATAGCCGCTTGGGAGAAGAGGTTTTCCAACAAGAAGAAATAATAATTCCTATTACAAAAACCGAGAAAAAAGTTGATATTGTGGTTTCTCCAAGCGTAGTAAGTCCGGGAAGCAAAGAAACACTTACGTTCACAATAACAAATTTAACGAATGAGCCTATAACAAATTTGTCATTTACTTGGGACGAAGCAAATGATTTGGTTTTGCCACTTGGTTCGGACAATAAAAGATTTGTGTCGTTTATCGGAGAAAAACAAAGCGTAGAAATCAAGTACTTAGTTGCAGCTGATCCTAACATAATTACCGGAATATATCCTATAACTGCAACAACAACAATGAATGACAATAACGGAGTTACAACACAAGAATCTACTATTGGTTTGATTGTTGGCGGAACAACGGATTTTGAAATCAGTGCAGATACAACCGAGTCTTTGTTGTCAATTAACATAGCAAATATTGGAACTAATAACGCTGAATCAGTTATAGTAAAAATTTTGGAAGAAGGTATTTCAGCAAAAAATAATACCGAAATTGTTGGTAACCTAGATCGAGGAGATTATACTATAGCTAGTTTTGAAATAACCAAAATAACTTCAAAAGAAGCTACAATCGCGATTGATTACACGGACACAACTGGAGAAAGACAAACTATAACAAAAACGATTCAACTAAATAACACAATCGAAAACACCGGTGCACGAGGAACTGATGTTGCAGGTAATTTCAAGGGAAAAACAAGACAACAATTACCAATAACCGAACTCGTTATCCTGGTTGGAATAATAATCGTAGTAGTTGTTGGTTACAAAAAAAGAAAATTCATTCGCAAAAAGATAAAGAGAGTAAAGTGATTTGATGAAACTAAAGGATTTGTTTGAGCTCTCAATTACTAATATCACACATAGGAAATTGAGGGCTTGGCTAACTTTGCTTGGGATAATTATTGGAGTTGCGGCATTAGTTTCAATAATTTCTCTTGGAGAAGGAATGAATACTTCAGTAAACGCAAGTTTATCAGATTTTGGTTCAGACATATTAACTCTAACTCCTGGTTACAACAAAGCAACTGACTTTGGCGGATTTAGAGGAAAAGCCATACCTATTATTGACGATGATGCTCCCGAACTCACGAAAAAAGATTTTCTAACGCTTAAAAAAAATAGTAATGTTAGCGCAGTGATGGAAAGCGTTTCCAAGAGTCTTGAAATAGAATTTATGTCACAAACAAGTAACATAAACGTCAAAGCGATTAATCCCCAGAATTGGAATGACTTTTTAGAATATGATTTTGATTCAGGTAGAGAACTAAGTGTTAGTGATAATTATTCGGTTGTACTTGGTCACAAAATTGCTAATGACCGATTCGACGACGTAATTACAATCGGAAGAAAAATTATGATTGAAGGCGAACAATTCAATGTAGTTGGAATACTAGAAGAAGGAGAGAATGACAACGCAGTATTAATCCCATTAGACGTTGTGTGGAGCATAACCGATAATACCAAGGACACGTACTCACAATTACAAGCTAAGTTAATTAATGCAGAATTAACCCAAGAAACAGTTGATGAACTAGACGCAGCTTTAATGATTTCAAGAAAAGTTAATGATAAAGACAAAGATTTCACTTTGACTTCGCCACTAGAAATGCAAGAACAAATCCAATCTGTTACCGGAACAATGACTTTGTTCTTAGCCGCGATTGCCGCAGTGTCTTTAATTGTTGGAGCCGTTGGAATCGCTAATAGCATGTTTACTTCGGTTCTTGAAAAAATAAAAGAAATTGGAATCATGAAAGCTCTTGGAGCGACCGATGGAGAAGTACTAAAATTGTTTATGATCGAATCGGCTTTGTTTGGTTTGGTTGGCGGAATAATTGGAGTAATCTTTGGGATATTTGGTTCAGTATTCCTTGGTTTTTTAATGGGAGGAATGAATATGCCTGGAAGACTTGCAATGACTACTCTTGTTACGCCACAATTAATTATTATAGCAATTATTCTTTCAACAGGAATAGGATTCTTTTCAGGAGTATTGCCTGCAAGAAGTGCGTCAAAACTAAAACCGATTGACGCTTTGAGATATGAATAGTTTGTAATAAACTATTTTGTTCTCAATCAACAACAAAAACTATTTTTTTACATCCCATTTCGGATCGTCTAAAATTCTAACTCCGCCAGGGCTTACTCGTTCTATAATATGCTCTTCTTCAAGCATGGTTATTACTTGTGATGCCACATTTCTATTAATACAAAACCCTTTTTGAGTCAGATAATTGGTTAATGCTTTTCCAGAAACAAATGCTCTTGTCTTATGTGTTTTTCCAAACCCTTTCCTAAGTAATTCTGTATTCGGATATGCTAAAATAAATTTCACAGCACCAATCATAGCAACATCATTTTTGTTTAACTTTACGCGCAGTTTTGACTTTCCGCGTGCAACACGCACAGAATTTACCATAACTCTTGCACCCGTCAACGTTCGATTATGCACTAGTTCTAATAATCGAGTAACATTAATTGTGCGTATAGCTGATAAATTAATTATTCTTTGCAACGCACCTTGTGGGGCCTGCGGACGATTAACAAATTTTCCGCCCCGATATAATTTATCTGTTGGAATATCTACTCCAACAACTTTTTTCAAAAAAGGTAATACTATATTTAAACCGCCTGGCGTTTCTTCAGCAATTTCTCTTGCAGTTTTTTTACCACTACAAAATGCATCTGCAATTTTTACGCCTTCGCGCCCAGCAAAGTCCTTTCGTTTTTTGCGTATTGCCGTTCTACCTGGGCGCATATCCAAGCCTAGTTCTCTTTGACGAAGTTTTGTTCTTTGCATAAATAGATAGTTCGCTCAAAGAATTTAATTGTTACTAAATGACAATTATTTTTTTTCAATTAGTTTTAATGCAGTATTTATTTGTTTTAAACGATCGCGTGTAATAATTCTTATTGATTCAACAGTTCTTGGAATCGCAAGCATTTTTCCATTAATTTTCACTATTAATGCTGCGTTGGTAGGTACTTTAGCTTGTCCATCACCATAATTGCGAATTAATCTTTTTGCTTCAGCAGCACTACTTGGGAATACTATTGCAACTCCTTCTCGACGTGCAACTTCAGCTAAACCTGGGAAGTTAGCGTGATTTTCAAGCATGTTGTTTCGCATATCTGCGATTAATACATGCGTTCTATCCGATAATGCTTTTGCTTCAGCAAATGATTTAACATCAGACAATCCTTCGTAAAGTCGCCTCAACTCGTTTAGATTAGAACGCACTATCTTTAGTGGCCTTTCTTGCGCAGCCACTTTTCGTTTTCGTGCAGTTTCTACTCGTTCTACGCGTGCGGTGTTTCGTTCGTTGTAAAGCGAATACAATTCAGAAATTTGGTATGGATTTAATTCTCCTTCGCGCGTTCTTGCAATAACTTTTCCAAGTGCTCTTGCTTGTTTGGTTAATACTTTTTGTTGTGGGGTTGGTCCATCTCCTCTTTTTTCGAGTCTATCAATATCTTTTCTAACCCGATCAATCGCTTTTTTGTAAGCATCTGCCCGTTCTTTACATTCTCTTTTTAGAACTACCATATTAGATGGCACAATACGTTTTTTTCCCGCAGAAACAAAAACCACTGACCCGTTTTCAAGCCCGCCACCGTTCTTGAAGGCGCGTGCTCTTTGCAAATTACTCTGTAAATCAGGTATGGACGCAGGAATCTGCAATGTTTCTTGAACAATTTTTTTTACAGACGCTAGTTGCGGGAGGTCAAGCATTGGTTCTATTGTTGCTAAAACCGCATCAACGTCTTTTGGAACTCTTTGATTTGCAAATCTAACTTGTGTGCATGTAGCCGCATGTCGAAACCCGCGTTCCATTGCTTGTAATGCAGTTAATACTTTTGTTAATTGTGCTTTTGAGTGCTTTGGTGTTCCGCTAGATGCTTTTCTCCTCAGCCTTTCAATTTGGGCTACTACTTCTGCACGCGTTTTTGGTATTTGTTTTACAGTTCGCCAATTAACCGGAATTCTTTTTCCGTTTGCGTCAAATAATTTAGTTGTTGCTAAGTTATTCTTTCCAACCACATCTAGTTGTCTTAGCGAAATCTTTCCAGTGTGACTATGCACAACTCCTTTCAAAATTCGTTCGTGTCTAAATCGAGACATATATGAATATTCTTTTCTGTTCTTTAAAAATATTTTGGATTTTCACTCAAAAAAGGCTTTTACTTCTTTTTCTGGTTCTAGCGTCTTTTTAGCAAAAAGATCTTTCGGAAAAAATTTCTCATATTTTTTGTCAGAGAATCGTTTGTCAAGGAACATACAAATACCTTTGTCTGTTTCTGTTCGAATAACGCGTCCTGCAGCTTGAACTGATTTTGAAATTGCAGGCGCATTGTACGCATACTCCCAACCTTTGTGAAATCTTTTCTCATAAAAAGCAATTAGCGCTTTTGAATACAAACCCATTCGTCCAAAAGGAATCCCGACGATAATTGCTCCAGATAAATGTTCTCCTGGAAAATCAACTCCTTCGGCTATGCTCCCACCAGAAACTGCTAAGAGTATTCCTCCAAAACTATTTCCAAGTGCTTTAAACGAATTAATTAAATCTGTTCTATTTTCTCCACTCATTTCTCTTTCTTGTTTCAATGTTTTTCGTGAAACGCGAATCAAAGGAGCAATTCTTTCAAGTAATTCAAA
>JABIDZ010000113.1 GCA_018651445.1 Candidatus Iainarchaeum sp.
CCAAGTGTAACTTGGCCAAACGATTTTAACACAATATTTAGTGGAAGTCGAGGCATCGAAGTTGAAGTTACTGACAACAAATCAGTATCAATGGTAGAATTTTTGTTTGATGGAGTAAAAAGAGGAACAACAAAGAACGGAAACACTTATTCATACACTCTTGATTCAACAGAATTTAATAACGGAACATATACTTTAACTGCAATTGCAAAGGACGGCGCAGGTAATGAAACAGAGTCTTCAAAAACAATCACTGTTAATAACACATTAAGTGAAGAAGTTGCAGCAACACAAGCAATCACTAACGCCAAAACTGCTAAAGCAAATGTTGAAGACCTAATGAATTATTTTATTAACGAAGGACTCGCATTTAGTTTAGAATTAACAACTAAAAAAGACAATGCCGACATACTATTAGCAGAAGCTGAAGCAGAAATCGATTTAGCACTTAAACAAAGCAAAGCTGAGTCTGCAGAAGCAGAGTATATTGAAATAAGTAATTCTGCAAGTGTAGAAACAATCGAATCAAAAACAATTACTTTTACTGAAGAAGAAGCAATTGAACAATTACTAGCCCTTGGTTTGAGTGCGGAAAAGGCTGAAGAACTAAAAAACAAATTAATCAATGGAAACGTTGAAAGAAAGATTTCAGTAGTAAAGATTGGTTCAGAGTATCGTGCACAAGTACAAATAACTCTAACCGTTGATACCGAAGAAGCAACATACAAGTTAGTAGAAGTAATACCAAAAGAACTAGCTCTGAATGCAAGCGAAATATTTTCAGAACTAGAATTCAATATTATTGAAGATGATCCAGTAATTGAATTCGTTGTTCCTGCAGGTGTGACTTCGATAACATATAGTATTGGAAATTTGGACGAAGACAAGAAAAGATTAATTGCAGACGGAAATATTGCTAGCAAATTTTCTTTCCCACCAATATTACTTGGCGCAGAAGAAGATTCTAGAACAATTATTGCACCCGCATTAGACCTCGTCTTCTTAGCAGCAGCAGGAATAATAATTGTAATTATCGCAATTGTTGTGATAGTAGGAATCGTTCTAATTTCAAAAGGAAAGAAAGACGGCCCTGGCCCCGTATTTGGACACACTGAAAAGAAGAAAAATTCTTTTTCAGGATTTAGTGGAATAAAAAGAGCTAATAAACCAAAATCTGGCGACGGAAAATGGAAATATAATGGATAAAGTACGTACTTTATCCCATTACTTTTTTTAGGTAAAGTATCCCTAACTTCTTAGAAATAATTAATAAGGTTTAGACACATAATTCTATTATGAATTCAGTTGCAATTATTGGTGCGGGTCCAGCTGGACTACAAACCGCAATGCGACTTAAACAAGAAGGCTTCGAATCGATTGTTCTTGAAGAACATGAACGAATTGGAATGCCTGAGAATTGTGCAGGACTAATTTCTAAAAACGGAATTGACGATTTAAAAGTTGATTTGCAAGGGTGTTTACAAAACAAGGTACGCGGAGCAAGGATCTTTTCTCCAAACGGAACCGAATTAAAAATTACGTCTAAAGATACGGTAGCATATGTTGTTGACAGGAAAAGATTTGATTTAGAATTAATGCAAAAAGCAAGGAATATGAATATTCACATTGCTACTAATACAAAACTAATTGATGTTCGTAACCAAACTTTGTTTGTTCAAGCGGGCGGACGAGGAGAATTAAAGAAAGCAGAAACCGTAGTTGGTGCAGACGGAGTTAATTCTACAGTAAGACATTTAATGGGTTTGAAAACCAATAAAGACAATTTTGTTCACACAATACAAGCTATTTGCACTGGTGAATTTGATGAAAACTATGTGCAATTACATTTAGGTGATTTTGCAAAAGGTTTTTTTGCATGGGTTATACCAATCACGGATAAAAAAGCGAGGATTGGTCTGGGGAATGTGCTAGGTGAAAATATTACCCAGAATTACAAAGAGTTTTTAAGCAAAAAATTTCCTGGCGTGCGACCATATGGCGCTAGTTCTTCTTTGATACCCTATGGTTTACCATTACAAAATGTACAAAAAAATAATATGATGCTTGTTGGAGACGCTGCGTTTCAAACAAAAGCAACTAGTGGCGGAGGAATTGTATTTGGAATGAAAGCAGGAAATGTTGCTGCAGAAACTATTGCGAACACTTTGAAGAAGAACGGAAAACTATCTAATTATGAAAAGAATTTGAGTGGACTACACAAAGAACTACGAATACATTGGAAGATTAGAAAGTACGTTAATTCGCTTAGCAATGAGAAAATAGATTCTTTGTTTGAAAAATTGAAAGGAAAGGGTATTGAAGAATTTTTGCGCGAAGAAGGTAATATGGATGAGCCTTCTAAGTTCATCGGAAAACTAGCTAAAAAACCGTCTTACTGGTTCATGGCAAAAACACTTATGGGAATTGCTCGAAGCTAAAAAAAATAATAGCCCCGTCCAGAGTCGAACTGGAGTCACCCGGAC
>JABIDZ010000058.1 GCA_018651445.1 Candidatus Iainarchaeum sp.
CTCAACTTTCACTACTTTGTCAACAAACATGCTTGCTTCTTCAATTAACTCTTCGTGTGCTTTTGAATCAAGCGAATAAAATACTCCCTTAGTATTACTGTCCGCGATTTTGTTGATTATAGTTGAAAGGAACTTTGCTACTGGCGCTTTCTTTTGATAAATTAATAAATTTGTTAGAGAATCAAACACAATGTAGTCAAAACCGTGTTTTATGAAATGACTCACTTGTAAAGATATCTCTGTTAGCGAATTTGGTGCACTCAAATAATAACAACCCTTTGTTTGAGTAGGAACGTTCTTTATTGTTTTTGAAATTGCGTCAACAAAAACAACTTTGCTAATATCTATTTTGTTTTTTTCGAAAATCTCTTTCAAAGAATCAAAAGTCTTATTTAATGTTATGTAGCAGACATCTTCTTTTGCTAGCTTTTTCATATTATCTACAACAACATGATTGTACTCGACACTTGGAACCAACAACAAGAGCGTCTTATTGTCTTTAAATTCTGCTTCAATATCTAAAGGCATTTAACCCACCAATTCTTTTACTTTTGCGAGTAGTTCGTTAATATCAAATGGTTTTTGAATAAAATCCACAATATTGGCTTGTCCCAACAAATCCTCTTTTTCTGCTTCGCTTGTTCTTACAACACTCAGATAAGCTATTTTTATGTCCGTAATCTGTTTTACAACATCTCTAACAGGTGTTCCAGGCATCATAATATCCATTAAAATTAATTCGGGTTTAGTTGTCTTTAATTTTTCAAGACAATCATCCCCATTACTTGCAGATACAACCGCGTATCCGTTTGCCTCAAGAACTGAAGTTACCGTAGTTATATTATCTGGTTCGTCGTCCACAACCATTATTGTTTTAGTCATTCTCATTCACCTCAATAAAACATTCTAATTGAAAGATATATACATTTTTACTTTAAATAGCTTTGCATGAAATCGGATTTTTGTGTTAAAGAAGCACTTTAAGCTTTTTTTCAAGGTCAAAAGCATCAAATGGTTTTCGAATAAAAGCAACGATATTATCAAAATCCATTAGCCCTTCCCTGCGTGCTTCAAACGGATTAACAACACTCAAATACGCTATTTTTATTGGGCGAAGCTTTGGAACAATCTTTTTTACGGGTGTGCCCGGCATCATAATATCTAATAAAATTAAATCCGGTTTTTTATCCATTGCTTTTACTTTTGCTAGACAATCATCGCCACTAGTTGCAGAAATAGTTTTAACACCCATATTAGATAATATAGCTATTACCGTGTCAATATTATCTTGCGCGTCATCAACGACCATTACTAATTTTTGCGAATCCATTTGTAAATTTGGATAACAAATCATTTTTTAAACATTAAAAAAACTATTTTTTATTTTTTCTTAAATTTCTTAAATTTTAATGGAGAACCAAACGCAATCACGTTGTTTGGAACATCTTGGTACACCGTCGTGTTAGCTGCAATTATTGCATTATTTCCTATTTTTACCCCTGGCAAAATAAATGTTCTAGCACCAATAAGTACGTTGTTCCCTACATCTATCGGACCATAGCGAAACTCATTAACATTGAATTCGTGACAAGCAAAAAATGCTTCTTGTCCAACAACCACATTATCTCCTATCTTAATTAGTTCTGGGAAAAATATTTCCATTCGCACATCAGGCATTATTTGGACATGTTTTCCTATTTTAATGCCCATTTTTTTGTAAAACCAAATTTTTGTATCGCCCGGTAATCTTGCTGCCAAACTACCAAGAATCCAATTTTTTGTTACGCCTAAAGAAGATTTTTTTGTTTTCCAACCAAGCGCACTTTTTCCCAATTGTGTACTAATTTTTGTGATATTTCTCATGTCAAAATATAGAACAAAGTACTATTTAAGTCTAATTTACCGAGTTATTTACTTATTTAAATAATAATTTATTTTTTTGCTTTTAATACAAGCAATCCACTTATCGCTAAACCTGGAACCGCAACATTTTCAAATAAAACTTTTTTAGCATCAACAATTTCAAAATATTTTTTTGCTTTTTTTATCCACCATTCAATATCCTCTTTATGAATATGCGTAGGATCATTATGTAGCAACCCCAGACCAAATAGAGAAATAAATAAATGGAATTTTGTTTTAATCGGAACTTCCATAAAAAACAACCCATCTTTTGCAAGTGCTTTTTTTACATTTGCAAAACAATCATCGAGTTTTTCAATATGCTCCATCGTATCAAACGCAGTAATCACATCAAACTTCTTAGAAAAAGGAATCTTTTTTGTAATATCTGCTACTTTTAAACTGAACTTTTTATTTTGTTTTTTTGATTCAGTTATTGCATATTTTGAAACATCTACACCATAACAACCAAATCCTTTTGGAACTGCACGCAAGAAATAACACATCCCACAACCAATATCAAGCAAAGCACCTTTCTTTTTTTCCAAATAACTTAGCATAAAAGGAATTTTCCATTTTACCGTAACTCCAACATGCGCTTTATTATTTGATTTTACATAGCCCCCTTTGGTTAGAACTTCAAAAAAGTTATTTCTAGTATAATATTTTTTGTCAAAATAAGCATTGTCTTTAATTATTTTTTTAGGCGCCATTGAACAAAAGGTGTCACGACACATTTAAAAATAATATAACCTTTCGTATTGTATGCCAACAACTAAAACTAAAAAAAAGTCAAAACAAGCTAAAACAACTACTAAAAAATACCCTTGTTTTCAAAAGTTTCTTGGTTTAATTGAGTTAGGGCGACCCATTGAATGGAGTAAGAGTCTACTCAATATGGTGCTCGCAGCATTAATGGTTTTTTATATTTACAATATCGGATTAGACCTTTTTGTATTTATTGCAGGATTTTTAAGCGTTGCATTCCTTTGGTCATCACAATATGCACTAAATGATTATACTGACTGGAAAATTGATTTAATCCATGCTACCAAAAAAAAGCGCCCAATCCCGAGTGGAAAGGTTACCCCAAAACAAGGACTAGTATTTTCAATTGTTTTACTTATTGCATCTTTTGCAATTGCATTTGCATTACAAAACGGCTTACTTGTAATTTGTTTGCTTGCAATGCTTACTAATCAATTATTTTATACAACTAAACCTTGGAGACTTAAATCAAGAAAAGGATTCGATATTATTTCCGGTTCAATGGTTAATCCATTTTTTAGATATTTTTCCGGAATTGTTTTATTTGTTCCAGGAACAATACTCTTAACACAAGGCACACCTATTTTACCAATATTATTTGTTGTAGGAATACAGTTTTCTGGTTACACATTATATAGATTATTTTCAAAAGGACACGATAAGAAAGTTAAAATGAAATCAACAGTTGCGATGTTACCCGAGAAAAGAGTCAAACAAGTTGCTTATATTGTAATGTTAATAGCTGGGCTATCATACATTGGTTTGATTCTAAATGGAACTTTCTTTCGCATCACTTGGCTAGGTTATTTACCCGTTCAATTCTTTGGAGCAATTGCAATTGTATTATTGTTTTCTCCATTATTAAAAGATGCGATTAAGAAACCACAAAATGCAAAACTAGATACTAGTTATAGAACACTTTACATAATGAATATTGCATTTGTTCTTGGAAACGTAATAATATTTCTATTATTCCCTTAGTTAATTCTTTGAATAAAAAAGATTGCATTGAACGAATTAATTAGAATTTTTATTAGTTCAACTAGCTCTTTGCTCGTTTTCTTAAGTATCTATTCTTTCTTTTTCTACGTCTTTGTTTCTTTTTAGTCCATTTCCATCGCTGTCGCGCTTTGGTTTTTTTGAACCGACTTGTATCTCTTGATCTTGTTGACATTAATTCACCTAAGAAATTTGCTTAACGGCCTTAAATTAAATAA
>JABIDZ010000056.1 GCA_018651445.1 Candidatus Iainarchaeum sp.
AAAGGTTTTTGGATTAATAGATTTTTATTGTTCAAAAGTAGAACAAGTTTCAATTGATGAAGCGTACTTAGATTTAACTAATCCCCAAGGGTTTGAAAAAGCGGTAGAAGCGTGTGAAAAAATAAAAGAGCGTATTGTGAGTGAATTAGGTTTAACTTGTTCTATTGGATTAAGCATTAACAAATTAATCGCAAAAATGGCTTCTGAAGAGAAAAAACCCGATGGATTATTCGTAGTGCAAGCTAGTGAAGTCGATTCTTTCATAGAAAAGATGAGTGTTGGGAAAATACATGGTTTGGGTCCAAAATCGGCGGGTATACTCAAAAACGAGGGAATTTCTACTGTTCGCGAGCTAAAAACACTCAAAAAAAATAAGTTGATAGAACTCTTTGGAGAAGCGAGAGGGGGCATGTTCTATGATTTTGCAAGGGGATGTGATGATCGTGAAATTGACACAAATAGAGAAAAACAACAAACCTCGCGTATGATGACTCTAAAAACAGATTCTTCTTCTATCGAAGAAATGGAAGAGGCGCTAACACTTTTATGTGAACTAGTTTTTAACGAAGTAAAAAAAATAAAGAGAGTATTTCTAACTTGTTCGATAATAATTATCACTCCAAAATTTGATACGATTACAAAATCAAAAACGCTTAGCGAACCAATAAAATCGATTGAAGAATTAAAGCGTGTCGAAAAACAATTGCTTGAAGCGTTTATGTGTGAGTCTTTACAAAAGGTTCGTCGGTTAGGTGTGCGAGTATCAAATTTCAGTGAAGATTATGGCTTTCAAAAAAAGTTATTTGATTTTAAAAAATAAATGAGATTAGATTATGGATAATGGTGCGGCATTGAGGAATGACTTAAAAAGAAAGTTAAGACAATTGAGTGAATTAAAAAAACGATCTAATCGAATGAGACTGGCTGCAGAAAATTGGGATGAGGAGTGGAAGACGCTCATGGCAATAATCCTATCTGCACAATCTAGAGATGAAACAACTATACGGATTGCTAAGGCGTTATTTGAAGAATATTATTCTTTAGATAATCTTGCGAATGCAAGGTATTGGGACGTTCTTAAAGTTCTTAAAAGTATAAATTATAATCGTACTAAATCGAAGCATATAATTGCGTGCGCAAAAATATTGGTTAATATTTATGGCGGCAAGGTTCCTAAAAGATTTGGAGCACTTTTAGATTTACCCGGAGTTGGTAGAAAAACGGCGAATGTTTTTTTGTCAGCGATTGGGCAAGATTCTGTGGGCGTGGATACGCATGTTTTCTATATTTCAAAAAAGTTGGGGTGGAGCAATAGTAAAAATATAAAAAAAGTTGAATTCGATCTGAAAAAGTCTTTTCCAAAAGAGTATTGGAATGAGATAAATCCGGCATTAGTGCGTTTTGGGAAAACATTTACAAGTAAACAAGAAAAAGATTTTATTTTAAATAAAATTAAAGAGCTATAATAATTATTTGCTATTTTGGTGATTTTTGGTTGTTATTAAGTCGTTTAATAATTGTGCTTTTCTTTTAGATGTAAAACTAATCTGTTTTTGGAATTTAATAAAATTAGTTTTGCGATATATATTGAAGTAATGCCTTTTTTTGTTATGTTTGAGATATGTGTGGACTTCGCTTGTTGTTATGTCAAGTTCTTCTAATAATTTTCTAAATGTTTCAAGTATTTTTTGATTATCCTGAAATAAACGAATTTGTCTTGAACTTTTATATACACTTCCTTCATCATCATAAAATGCTCTGATTAAGCCTATTTTAAACTTTTTTGGGGTGTCAAAAATGTCTTTTTGAATTCTTTTATTTTTTCCAATTGCAAAATTGTTGAACATTGCGTTTAAAATTAACCCACAAATTGTTGGATAAAACAAGCTACAGTTTCGGCCGGCCTTTAGATCATTAATATTTTTAAGGCGTTTATCCCATTCTGTGTTATTGTAATTAGGCTTTTTTTGCATCCAAATTCGTGGGCTTATTCCAAAAATATCTTGCATATTAGTTTTAAATTCATTTAACAAATCTTGGTTTGAATTAGAAAAGCTTAATTGAAAATATTTTTTGTCAATAGATCCATCTCCGAGGATATGGCCGATAATTGATCCAATTTTTTCGTCGAGTTTTATGGGGAAGTGTGGGGTTATTGTGCCTTTTCCTGTTTTAGCTTTAATTGAAATAATCTGTTTCTCGAGTTTTTGCCAGCTATAATTTGATAAACTAATAATCTTGTTTAACTTTTCTAAAGGTATGCTTCTTTTTCCGGATGTCCATCCATATATTGTTAAACATGCTTTTTGATTTTTTGTTGGTTTCATTTTTAAATATGTGATTAATTTAACGTTTTGATGCGGGATTGTGTCGTGGGCGGTTTTAATTAATAATTCTTTTAAAAAACCTCTTTTGAGTGTTACATGAAAATAACCGTGGTCCTTACAGAAATCATTTATGTGAAAGATTCGTTTCATAGTTAATATATACACCAAAATCTATTTATATTCTACTCATGTAACTTGTATTTTATGCGATGAGTATAATTAACTGTTTGAAATGATACCAATACTTATTTAATTACTTGTTAGAAAATCTATTTTGTGTTTAAATGATTTCAAAAAAAGATAATTTAAAAGAAGCTATTGCAAAGTATCCTGAAACAGGTTATGTGCTAGCTAACTCTGGCTTGCATTGTGTTGGGTGTCACTCAGCCGCATATGAATCAATTGAAGATGGTTGTTTAGCACACGGAATGGATGAGAAAAAGATTGATGACTTAATTAAAGAAGCAAATGAACGAATAAAGTTATTTGATTCGCTTCCAAAAGCAAGCTTTTCGCTAGATGCGATAGAACAACTCAAAAAAAGAAAAAAAGATTCTAAGTATGTTAGAATAATTCCTGTTTTTGGTGACTTTGATTTCGATGCAACAAACGATCTTGAAAAAGAAGATATCATACTAGACGAAAGCGTTGGAATTATAGCTGATAAAAAAGTTGAGCGAATGATTCGTGGAACAAAAATAGATTTTGATAAAGAAATCGATGATTTTACTGCACAAAGAGAAGACTAGTTTTGTAATTACTTTTTGTTTACTTATTTTCTCGAACAAATGTAGCTGCAGAATAAGCTGCAGTAGCTCCTTCTCCAACACAAGTACTTATTTGCATTAAATCTTTTTTGATGCAATCGCCTGCCGCAAAAATTCCTTTTTTGTTTGTTTTCATTCCAGTATCAACAATGATTCTTCCTTCGCCATCTTTTTCAACATCAATTATCTCTGTGTTAGGTTCGGTTCCAATGTAAATGAACGCACCATTTGCTTCTAGCGAAAATTCTTTTCCGGCTTTGTCTTTTAGAACAAGTTCGTTTAGGAATTGTTCTCCGCGAAACTCAACAACATTTGTTTCTGTTAGAACATCAACATTTGTTAACATGTCTTGTTTTGCTTTGTCAGCACTCAACTCTTTTTTTGAAGTAATAATCGTAACTTTATTGGTTACTGTAGAAAGATAATGTGCTTCTTCTACTGCGCGGTGATCTTCTCCAATCACAACAACATTTTTTCCGGAGTACATTGGTCCGTCACAAGTAGCACAAAAGTGAACTCCTTTGTTCAAATATTCTTTTTCACCTTTAACCTTTAACCATCTGCTTTTTGCACCAACACTAATGATA
>JABIDZ010000052.1 GCA_018651445.1 Candidatus Iainarchaeum sp.
AATAGAAGTAATCACGCCAGCTTTCTTACATTTTTTAATCACATATTCCATTTCGCGTAAAATCGCAGGGTGTAATTCAGTAAAGTCTTTTTGTACTTTCTCATTATTTCTATCCATTCCAAGAGTTAATTGAGTTAAATCGTTTGTTCCAAACGAAATGAATTTAACGTGTGGAATAATCTCATCAATTATCCAAACACTTGCAGGAGTTTCAATCATTACACCAAAATCAACTTCGCTTTGCAAACCAACTTCTTTTGCTAACGCCTTTGCTTTTACTACTTCTTCTATTGATTGTACAAACGGAAGCATTATTCCTACATTCTTTAAGCCAGATTGTCTTAATTCTTTAATCGCTAATAATTGTGCTTTAAACATTGCAGGGCTTTCAATATCGCGTCTAATTCCGTGCCAACCAAGCATTGGGTTGTCTTCGTTAAGTTCTTTTTCTCCACCAGTAAGTTCGCGAAACTCATCACTTCTTGCGTCAAAAGTTCTAAACCAAACGGGGCCTTCAAATTTCTCGGCAACTAGTTTGATTCCTTCTTTTACTTTGTTTTTTAATTCAACGTCTTTTCCTTGTCTAATAAATTCTGCAGGATGCATTCCACTAGAAGTAATCATGTGCTCGGCTCGAAGCAATCCAACACCATATGCATTTGTTGCAGCAGCTTTTTCTGCAGCGTCTGGCAAAGCAACGTTTACTTTGACTTTAACACTCATGTCTTTTAATATATCTAGAATTTCTCGTTCTTCTTTTTCTTGTTCTTCTTCGCTCATACTATCAAATTTCTTTTTTCCAAATTCTTTTTCAACTGCGATTACTTTGTCTTTTAGTTGTGTCGCAACGGTTTTTAGCTTTATTTCTTTTTCAAGCATCTTTTCTATTTCATCAATTTCATTGTCTTTTAAAACTTCAATTACTTTTTCTTCGTGTTCGATTTTTGTTTTTCCGCCAAATACTTTTCCGTTGTAACCATCTAGTGTAACTTCTTGTCCATCGTGTAAATCAATTGTCGCTCTACTCGTTCCAACAACACAAGGAATTCCTAGTTCTCGTGAAACAATTGCTGCATGGCATGTTCGTCCACCCTCATCTGTAATAATTCCTGCAGCTTTTTTCATTACAGGTACCCACGAGGGAGAAGTCATTTTTGTTACTAAAATATCTCCACTATTTACTTTTACAATATCATCAATGCTTGGAACAACTTTTACTATTCCAGTAATAATTCCGGGCGAAGCAGATAAACCAGTTAACAATGCTTGTTCTCCAGAATCTTGCTTTTCTTGTAATTGTTCTTTTTCTTCTTCCTCTTCTTTAGCTTCTTCCTCGCTAACTTCTTTTGCTTTTAATGTTGTTATTGGTCTTGCTTGCACAATATAAAGTTCATTTTTTTCCATTGCCCATTCTACATCCATTGGTTTAGCGTAATGATCTTCTATTCGTTTACCTATTTCTGCTAAAGCAATAATTTTATCGTCTTCTAGTTTTTGCATTGTTGCTTTGCTTTCACCTAAGTTAATTTCAGTGTTCTTCCCACTATCGCGTACTAGCATAAACGTTTGATGATTTACTTTTTTAGCCTCTAGTGCAAGTGTTTCTTTGTTAACAACGTAATTGTCTGGTGTAATACTTCCGCTTACAACTGTTTCACCTAAACCAAACCCTGCTTCAATAATTATTTTGCTTTCGTCACCATTAGGGTCCGCAGTAAACATTACTCCGCTTACGTCACTTTGAACCATTTTTTGTATTACTGCACAAAGACCAACGCCTTCAGTGTTAAACCCTTGTTTTTTTCGATAATACACTGCTCTTGCAGTAAATAAAGATGCCCAGCATTTTTGTACGGCTTGTAAGAGTTCTTCGTTACCCATTATGTTTAGATAAGTTTCTTGTTGTCCTGCAAAAGACGCATCTGGTAAGTCTTCTGCAGTAGCACTACTGCGTACTGCGACTAGTGTTGCAGCACCATCATTTTCTTTTTGATTTAATTTTTGGTAATTAGTAATTATTTCTAGTTTTACTTCATAAGGCATTGGGGTTTTTCTAATTAATAATCTAACTTCTTTTGCCACATTTTCAAGAACGGCTGTGCTTTCAACGTTGATTGCATCAATCTTTTGGATGATTTGTTGTTGAATTCCGGTACTTTTTACAAAATTAAAATAAGCTTCGCTAGTAACAACAAAACCGTTTGGGACAGGAAAATTATTTTGAACCATTTCTCCTAAAGACGCTCCTTTTCCACCAACTTGTGCAACGTTATCCATTGTCACTTGATTAAACCATAAGATATTTACCATGATAAAAGAAAGTTACTAGTGAATAAAAAGCTTTTGCAAGCAAATTTGGTTATGAAAGAAATTAGTTGGAAAG
>JABIDZ010000124.1 GCA_018651445.1 Candidatus Iainarchaeum sp.
AGTAATTGGAAACTTGCAAAAGGAATGGTTCTTGCTATCGAACCCGCAACGTATACAAAACGATTCGGCATTCGAATTGAAAGAGATTATTTGATTACAAAGAATGGATTTAAAAAGTTGTAAAGACTAAACTTTTTATGCATGCAAAGAAACCGCTATCTTCACGTAAAAAGCAAACCGGAATAGAACACAACAAGATAACTCCTTTTCCATTTGAATGGGAACAAATAACAAAAAATGTTTCAAGGAAGACCTCGTTGTGGAAGAAAAATCCAGAATACCAAAGAGACATTAGTGCTATGGAAGCTGCCGAAGTCAGAGACTTACTTTTAATCGAACGATTAGATATTAGACCTTTAACACAAGCACAAAAAAAAGAAAGACTACAAAAAGTTGACATGATTGTATTAGATATTATCGCTAGAAAATATGGATTTCGTGGCAAAGCCCCACCAACCGAAGTCCTTAGATTAAAAGCACTTGTTGATTCGCGAACAGCACAACTTGATTATTTAAATGAACGAGAAGGATTGCACGGGTTTCGAGGAATTTTTAGACAAGTACGCGATCGCGATCTAGTACAAAAAAATTATGCTTTTAGTTATGCTGTTGGTGGCCGACGAAATGCACAACGAATTATAGCCGAATTTGATGAAGTTCGAAAACAATTAATTTTGAAAGCATATGATCTTGGACCCGCGAGATAATACAGAACGAACTTAAACCTTTTTTAGGATGAATCTAATATGAATATTAGTTTTAAAGACGCACAAGACAAAATTATTACTGCGATTAAGAATCAAGAAATGTGTATTATTGTTGGAGAATGTTTTGTTGAATATGACGGGCGAGCTAGTTCTAAACTTCGACGCGGAAGAAGATTATTATTACTCAAATCAGATAACAGTATTTCGATTCACGAGAACCGATTAGTTCGACCAACTAATTACATGATGAATGCTAGTACTAGTTGCAAAATTGTTACCGACGAAGTAGAAGGGTGCGAAATAATTGAATTGTTTTCAAAGCGTTTGAAACCAAAAGAAACTTTGAAAGTAAAACTTTATTCTATTGAAGATGTTAATGCATATGATCTACCACAAAGCAATGATCTTCGTCTCTCTGGAAGTGAGAAGGAATTAAATGACGCTTTGATGGACGATTTATCATTTCTCGAACCTGGTTTGAAACCGATTAACCAACAACAAGTTTTTCGCAAAGGTATTTGTGATATTGTTGCAGAAGACTCAGCCGGAAGATTAGTTGTTATTGAATTGAAACGAAGAAAAGCAGATTATGCTGCTGTGACACAACTAAAAAGATATGTTGAACAAATAGAAAAAATGAAAGGCGTTGAAACTCGAGGGATTTTGCTCGCTCCCGAAATTCGTAAAAGCGCTATGGAGTTATTGCAAAGCTATGGCCTTGATTATTATAGCTACGATTTTACAATCGGCGAGCGAAGCGAGATAAAAGGAATTGGGAAATCTCAGCAAAAATTATTTGATTATTAGTGATACTATGAAAAATATTATATTAGAGTTATCATTCTACGAAAATAAAAACGATGGTAACCAATGCGCAACGATCACGTTACAGATTGCAACAAAATACTTTCTTGGAAAAACCCCAACACTTGACGAAATTGACAAATTAGTTGGTCGCGCAACCGGAAAGTGGACATGGAACGAACAAATTATTGCAGGTGCAGACAAACTTGGTTTGAAAGCAAAATATTTTTCAACAGATAATATCGCAAATATCTTACAAGGCGAGAAATATCTGCGACAAAAATTTGGAAAAAGCGCAGATAAAATAATTAGTAAAATCAACTTAAATGAAGTAATGGATTCGACACAATTTGTTATCAAAAACAATCTTTTTGAAAAAAAGGCATTGACATTAAAAGAAATCGAAAATCATATCCTAAAAGGACACATAGTAATAGTTCCAGTTGACTGGAATAAAATATCTGGCAAAAAAGGAATTTATCAAGGACACATGTTAATTTTAACTAGTTTTGATGAAGAAAATATTTTTGCACATAACTCCGGTCCAACAAAGCCCGAGCGAAATATGAAAATAAAAAAAGAATTATTTTTGAAGGCATGGAACGTTCCAGAAATAAGTAATGATATAATTATAGTTTATGGGAAAAAATGATTATAAAATTTCTAAAACATCTAGTTGTTTGCAAGTACATTTTACGCCAAGAAGCGAAACGAGTGAAGGAGTTGTTCTTTCTTCGTCACCAGAAATAAATTCTTTTACATATGTTCCGTGAGTTGTTTGTAATTTCAGTTCGAATTCGTTTTCACTCAAAGGTTTTGCTTCAAGAAGCGTAACTTCTTTTTCTCGATCTTTTAACACACGTCTTTTTGAAACGCGAACAGGCGTTTTTTGAATCACTGCAAACTTTTCATTTAATTTAAGAGAATCTAAATCGGGTACATCCTCACAAGTTACAATTGCAGAATAGATTTTGTCGTGAAGAGAATTTTTTACTTCAACTAATTCTACTTTATTAGAATATTTTAATGAATTTACTGAGATTCGGTTTTTGAATTCAGAATTAATCTTTTCAGCTAGTTCGCTAAGATCAACTTCTCTTTTCTTTGGTTCTACTAGCTCGGCTACAAACGCTCTTCCTTCTCCAAGCATCAAAACATCTACGTCTTCGCGACCCGCACCGTGGAAAACTAGTTGCTTTGCGCTAAACGCTGGAACCATAACTCGCGCAAGTAATTGTTCTACACTCTCACTTGTGGTTAAGCCAGAATTATTACATTTAGAACAACCTTTTCCGCCACATTTACGACAAAAATGAGTGGTTTGAGCTAGTTCGCGAGAAAGCTTACAATAATTTCCATAGATATAAACCGGTTTTATAGTCAAAAATATTGCATTTTTGTTAAAATCAATCAAAAAATAGGCTTCTTGAGCATTAAAATCCAATTTCTTCCCTAAATCTGACTCAAGTTTCGCAGTAAGGCTATACTGCACGCTTTTCTTTAGCTCAAGCAATTCCTCTTCTTCTAGCGGAGGCCAAGAAACCCCTACAGAGAGCGAATTAAAGACGTATTCTTCTCCGATGAGCTTTATCTGATCAAATAAATTATGTATAAGACTCTCGTCTTTTAGCTCCTCATATTCAAAAGAAAATGGGAATATCAACAAAGATCTTTCTTTCTTAGCCATAGAGAATCATCCCATGCAAAGAGTAAAAAAGGGCATTGAATTAAGAAATTAGATTAAAAAAATAAAGAGGGTGTCGCTGACACCCTAGTGAATTGTTATTTACATTACTTGTTCTTTTGCTAGAGACAGTATTTGTTTCAAACCAACTATCAAAGCAGCAGGAGCAACTAATGTTACTATATTTCCTACAATTGC
>JABIDZ010000125.1 GCA_018651445.1 Candidatus Iainarchaeum sp.
AGGCATAATAAAAATAGGTTTTGAATAGTTAAAAAGCTTTGTAGTTAAACATGCATTAATTTTGTGGCGCAGGAGTCTTTTTCTTTTCTGAACTCAAATGCTTTTTCAGTACATTTGCTAGCTCAACTATACTAGCCGGTTTTTCAAGTACTTCAATAACATTCTCAAGTTGAGTATCCATGCTTGCTAGGTTCTTCAAAGAAGTTATGAGAATTACTTTGTACCCCGCAAATACTTTTGGTAAATCCGCGTCTTTATCTCCTTCTTTTGCAAGAGACGAGTCTAAAATAATTATTTCTGGACTAGATTCTTTACAAATCTTTTGTGCATCTTCAACATTGTATGCACTAACTAGGTCTGCTTTAAGTCTCCAATCGAGCTCATTAGTCATATTAGTTACTACGTAAGGATTCGCAGCAAATACGCCAACCTTTGGTCTGTCCATGAATTATATGTTGTGCAAAGAGATATTAAAACTTTTGTAATTCGTTTGTTCCGCCAACCGGGAACGAAATACGCTTATGTGCTATTGATACTAGCACAGCAGAGAATAAATTTCAAAAAAATAAAAAGTACGGTGTTATCTTTAGATAACACGTTTTAGTACAGGTTTAATTGCGTAGCAATTAAAAGTGTTGGCAGTGGAAAGTAAGCCGCTTTCTGTTCTGCAAATGACTGGAAAACCAGTCTGCAGTTGGCATTAACCTAAGCCTCAAAGAGTTGCACCTCAGCCCCCGTTTCATCCTAATAAAAGGTGTCGTTTCTGTTGAGCTGCCCTGTCTTTCGACATTGTTCATAACAAACTGGGTCAAGGGTGAGCGGACTTTCCTCATTCCGCGAGGGAACGTTAGCCAATCAACCACTACCAAAATAGTTTCTTATGTAGAAGTTTTTAAAGCTTTCGATTGAAAGAAAATCCGTTTAATTCACATTTGTCCTTGTTTCACATTTGTCCTTGTTGTTGTAATTGTTCAAAAGTTTGTTGTATTGATTGGTTTATTGTTCCTTCAATATTTTCGGCTTGCATTTCTGAAATTCTACTTGGCACAACTCTCATATCTATCATCGTATTTTCAACACCGTTTAACATATTTTCAAAAGCGTTTTGTTTTAATGGATTCTTAGCAGTTATGAACTCCATTTTTCCTTCTACACTCTTAAACAAATTAATTGCTAATCGTTCCAAAATCATGTCGTTCTCAATTATAAATCTACGTCTAATACCTGTTTGTTCTTTAAATCGTTTTATAATTCTCTTTAATTCTTCTTTAATCTTTTCAATATCGTGTTTATTAGTTTCCATCAGCTCGCGCCTCTCAATCGTTCTCGATTCTCTATTTCTTATTAATTCAGCACGCATTTGTCCTTGTTGTAAATCGGCTTCTTGTTGGTGTTCACTCTTTTCTCGAAACAAAACATTTCTACTTAGCCGTCTACCCGCATTTGCAGTAATGCTAGCAAATTGTTTTGTAGGACCAACCACTCGTTGCCGTGCCTTTGTTGGACCAACCGATCTTTTCTTTCCACGTAATCCTCTTTTTGCGAGACTAGACATTCCAAGACGTGTCATTAAACCCATAATAAAAATTAGTTTTCAAAGTATAAAAAATGATGTGATTGAGAAAAAAAATTAAAAAAAAGAATAGAAGAAACAACCGTCTGGCTGTTCCTAATTATCTAATCAAATTCACTTTTTCTTTTTTACGATTACTATTCCAACAATTACAATTATGATTGCAATTAATGCTAGTATACCCGGTATAAATGATCCTATGTCACCTAAACCAAATAAACCTGTTGGTGTATCCATTGGTTCAACAGGAGGAGTTATTGTATTTGTGTCTGTACCTGTTTCGTTTCCTGTTTCATCTTCGTTTCCTTCAACAGGCATTTCTGGTTCCACTGGAACTTCTGGTTCTACTGGTTCATTAGTATCTCGTTCATTTCCACTTGGAGTTCCACTTGGACTTCCGCTTGGACCACCACTTGGCCCTGGACTAGGTCCTGGATTTGGAGCAGGAGGACTATTTACTTGAATATTAATCCTCTCAACATAGTTATAATCTACTTGATTGTAATTCAAATCGATAACATATGTTCCTGCAGACAATGAATTTGTAGTAATTGTGTACAAACCATTTGCATCAAACACTACATTCGCGTCATCCACTATGTTACTTGTAACTAGTATTACATTTCCATCTAGCGTTGGAACCACGTTAAGATCGTTTCTAAAGTTTCCATCAAATGAAAAATTTGTTGTCGCTGTTCCGCTTGCACTCGTATCGATATTGAAGTAATAGTTTTTCAATACTTCAAAGTTCTTGTTTTGTGTAGCTGTATTTCCTGCAACATCCACTGAGTCAATAGTAACTACGTGTGTTCCTATTGTCCAAGTATTATCAGAGTAATATGCCC
The DNA here is from genome assembly GCA_018651445.1 of Candidatus Iainarchaeum sp. Taxonomy (GTDB): domain Archaea; phylum Iainarchaeota; class Iainarchaeia; order Iainarchaeales; family JAAZKV01; genus JABIDZ01. Next base: position 2,419 of record JABIDZ010000125.1, read on the forward strand.
CCGTATACTTATTACCATCAACAGTCAAAACAATTACGTTTCCATCAAGCGTTGCAGTTACACTAGCAACCCCCGTTATATTATCAGTTACAATTGCTTCAACTAAAACAGAATTGTCTCTTCGAGTTGGGTCACTTGTTATAGTAACGCTTGCAATAACTGGCGAAGTATTGTCAATTATAGGGTCAACTTCTAAATAAGTATAATTCCCTGCAATATCATATGCTTCAAATGCAACATTATAATCTCCATCAGGATGATTTAATGTATTAAGGTCATAGAACCACTTACTCAAATCAGAGTTAAAATCAACATTCATTTGTGACCAAACAACATTTCCATCACCAGTCCAACAATTTCCATCACAGTAAACAACTCCGTTCTTTTCTATTAAATAGAAATTAACTTCTGCTAGACCAGATAGATCGTCGTTTATATCTGAGAACCATCGATATACTCCGTTCATTATTCCTGCTTCATCAGGGTTAATCGAACTAATAACCGGGTCCTCATTATCGATTCCAACATTGACATCTGCGTAAGACGCTTGTTGTGAAACAATATATGATTCTAACTCAATAGTTGTGTACGCGTTATTTGTGTAATTTGTATTGCTCCACAAATTCCACGCCGTATTGAATCCTTGTGCCACTCCGTCTATATCCCAGTTTAATCCATTAGAAACAATTTCTAATTCTTGTTGAGATGGGTTAAGTGACGCGTCTTTAAATCTTACTTTAACATATTTGCTTGATGGCGCACTAGTTGTATTTACGTATGCAACTAATGGAACACTTCCGCTTTGTGTCCAATAAACGCTATCTGCAATTGAACCATATGGATAAGCAAGAGTCATATCACTATTACTTACAGGCGTTGTTATTGTTGTACTCGCAGTTAGCGAGTCTTTCAAATCAACATGCCGAATCTTAAATGGATATGACTTGTAAGTTTCTCCAACCCCAGCATAACAATTCTTGCTTCGCAGTTTTATTTTGTGTACCCCTGTTGTTGTCAAATCAATATTTCTTCTCTTGTAAGTCTTTACTCCTTCATCATACCAACTACAACCAACTAAAGTTTCCCAACGTCCAGTAGTATTGTTATGATATTGGATTTTGTAATTATCTGCGTGATCAGGTTTTAATGCAAAAGCTATTGGCACGCTAACATTATTTACGTAATAACTAGACACATACGTACTAGTTGTTATATCTCGGAAACCAAATGTTTCGTCTCCAAGCAAACCTTCAAATGTGTCAACGCCTAATTGCATTTGTGTAGAACAAGAAAAATCGCTTCTAAAACTCACGAAAACATTTAGGATTTCTTTTGGCCAACCGGTTGTTGTTACCACAATATTGTAATCGTGTTCATTAACGTCTTGTATAACGCTTTGAGTGAAAGCTGAATGTATATACGTTCCTGAACTAGTAACAAAATATGCTTTTACACATTTAGCTTGTAAAGGCGCTTCACCACGAACATACAACCGATCAGTGTCTGAATAATAATTGAATGTAATTGTCCCATCATCTAATTGATCGATTTTGTATTCTACAATATTCATTCTATCTTCTAAATCAGTTACGCGAACGTCTAGTGCATCTATTTGACTTTGCAGATTAGCAATAGCTATTTGCATTTCTGCATTTAGATCATTAACCATAGTAGTTAATTCAGCATTCAAATCTTGGATTGTCTGAGTTAACTCAGAATTAACATCATTAATCATTTGAGTTAATTCTATATTCAAATCCGTAACCCTCGTATCAAGAGTTAGCATGTCATTTTGCAAATCTAAAATGTTTTGATCGTGATCTGCTAGTTGAGCATTAATAACATCTATTTGAACTTGGAAATTGGCGTCTTGTGAATTTAGATCAGCTACTTGTTGTTCTAACACAGTTGTTTGTGAATTCAAGTCAAGTGCTAATGTATTTAAATCATCAACATCTAATTCTAATTGATCTACTTTACTTTGAACAACATCAAGTAATAAAGCTTCTACAACAACTCTTGCCGAATCAATTGTCGTTCCATTTACTTCGTCTATAAACGCTGCTTGAACATTTAAAATTTGAGGATTTGTTTCATAAACCGTTTTCAAATTAAAGTTCTTTGAATAATAATTTGTTTCGTTATTAAAATCAGCTAATACCATTGGAACAACTGTTGCACCATTGTTTTCTCCTCTAACATAAAGTCGAATTTTTGTTGTTCCCGCAGGAGCAATACCACTAACTTTCAATGATGGTGCCCAAGGGCCTGTAACACGAGATCTATATGTTGTCCAGATTTCTCCAGAACTTGGTAGAACAGTTACTGTTTCAGTGTCATCTACTACGCCACAACTTCCTATTCCTGTTGGACATTCGCGAATTGTATAAGTATAATTTCCTGCTATATCAAGCGTTTGGTGTTTGTTTACTGGGTCGGGATCTGAACCACTGTCTTGTTCAATAAAGTTTCCGTCTACTGGACCAGTCCATTCAACTAAACAAATATCTCCAGGAGTACCCATGTTTGGACAGTTAAGACTTATTTCCCAACTCTCTCCTTGCATGATTGTTGCACCCGGCAACTCAACTGACGCTGCAAAAGCTCCTGCAGACAAAAATAAAATTGTTAAAAATACTCCTAAAACTAAACTAAACTTATTCACGCTAATTCCCCCTTGACAATCATGTCAACACCAAGTTATTTTTGCCCCAGGAAAGTATATAAAGGTAGTCATTAAGTGCAATAAAATTTAGACAATGAACGAACTTTTACAAATCATCTCAAATTTTGGCAGAGCTAACGCAAGGAAAAAATAAAACTTTTTTATCAAAAAAAAGTAATACATTAGTAGAGCAAACAAGTAAATGCGATTCGAAACTTTATGTGTTCAAAATGGGTATATACTTATAGCAACCTTGAGCTTTTA
>JABIDZ010000119.1 GCA_018651445.1 Candidatus Iainarchaeum sp.
CTTATTTTAAATACTTTCATTAAATAATTAGTTCTTGATTATCACTAAAAATCGATTTACTTATTTTTATATCTGCTTCAGAATATTCATCGAATCTTTTACCAAGTGCTCGTTTTGCAACCATTTTTTCAAATTCCATTAGTCCCATTAAAACTAAACGTGGAACACAAACTCTTTGCGTCTCTGAATCTTTTCCAAATAATAAAACATCTGCTCTTTCAACAACACCTTCATTAAATTCTCCATTTGGGACATTATTTAAATTCTTTTTTATACCATTTACATTAAATTCAAAAAAGTCTATGGCACTTGCTGCAGCCTTCGATCGCGGCATCCCTTTTGCAACATCTTTATCAATAAATAAATCAATAATATATTCTTTGTTTCGTTCTAAAAAATCTAATACTCTTTCAGCCGCTTGTCTTGACAGCACACTCGTTTGATAAGTTGCTCGCCCTACAAAAAACATTCTTGCAGCCTCATTAATAAAATGTCGATCTTGTCTAGAAAAAGGCATTTGTTTCATTAATCTAATCTTTTCAACAAGATATCGATTAAATCTTTGAGCAAATAATTCGTGTTGATTCATTACAGCTACAACTTCGCCTTTCCTTGGTTTATTTTTGCGTTTGCGACGTCTCCAAAACTCGCCAAACCCCAATCTAGACATTATATCTTCCTATCAACTAAATACTCTGCAAATTTCTTTAGAATTGTTTTAGCATTGCTTTCTGGCAGTACTGAGTTGATTCCTTCCCACGCACCCGTCACTAACTCTTCTGCTCTTTTTCTTGAATAATCGATCCCATCGTATTTGTTAATTATATTAATCGCTTCTAAAATTTCTTCTTCTTTTTTTGTGTGTGAATCAAGAATTTCAAGTAATCTTTTTTTGTCTTCTTCGCTTCCTTTTTCAAGGGTCCTAATAACTATTAGGGTTCGTTTTCCTTCGTGAATATCTCCGCCGACACTACCTTTTCTTTCTTTAAAATCGGTTTCAATTAATTCAAGAATATCGTCTTGTATTTGGAAACCAACGCCTACAATTTGCCCGAACTTTCCAAGCATATCATATTGTTCTTCATTAGAATTACCCATTATTGCACCTAATTGACACGCAAATTTAGCCAAAACGCCTGTTTTTGATAAGCACATATTAAGATATTGTGCTTCATCTGGCGTGAAACCACCATTATGCCATGCAATATCCCACACTTGTCCGCTACAAACACGAAGCATTTCGCGAACATATAATCCATAAATTTTTAATTTTTTGTCATCATCTAAATTAAATTCATTAGTTACTATTTTAGCCATTGGCCAAAAATACATGATTGTTCCAGTATTAACCGCCGTATCTACACCAAATTTTAAATGAGTACAGGGTTGTCCGCGCCTAGCTTGTGAATCATCTTCTACATCATCTTGCATCAAAGTCCCATTATGTATAAGCTCTACCATTGGTGCAACCTTTAAACCATCTTCCCATTTTCCACCAACCGCTTCAGCACAAATACAAGTTAAAATTGGCCTAAATCGTTTTCCGCCTCGGTCAAGTAAATCCCAAATCGGTTTATTTGCGCCTGCAGAATAAGCTTCTAAATCTAATTCAAAAACAGTTTTTCCTAAAGCACTTTCAATCCATTCGGTTGTTGCTTCTCTTGGAATATATTTTTCTATTTCGGCTTCAACTTCACCTAAGTGCTTCTTCAAAAAAGCCTTTATTTCTAATTGCGTGTCTTCATTTGAGATCATAATAGAACAAAACAAACAAGTAATTAAAAAGCTTATCTTGGAGCGAACAAATTATTTTCTTAGTTTATAGTATAATTGCCAAAATCCTTTCTTGGCACCTTGCGTGGTTCTTGTTAATTTCAAATATTCTGCTGAAACAATTGCTTCCTCTACTTCCGACAATCTCTTAGTCAAACTGCCGATCTTAGTCTTGTAAATCCGTGTTTCCACAAGACCCAAATTAAAATACAAATCCTGAGTTTCACGAACTAAATCAAGTAACCGGCCCTTTTCTTGATCCAATCTCTTTGTAACACTACTAAACTTTAGTAAATGCATTTTACGCGACTCGTATTCAATCACACCTTCACTAACTGCAGCAAGTCTTGATTCAAACTGTTCCAACGCATCATAATACTCACCAATACTAATCTTATTCTCAATAAAACACTTAGTCTGAATACCCTGAATCAAAGTCAACAACAAATCACCCTCGCTCGTAAACAAACGAAGCTTCCTCTTAATCAAAACCAACTTCAACCACAAAGACAACAACCACAAAACAAACGCCAAAACAATTACACTAACAATAACCTCAACCAAATGCGCTAACAACCAAACAACCCAATTAAACTCCC
>JABIDZ010000066.1 GCA_018651445.1 Candidatus Iainarchaeum sp.
ATTTCTTGCAAAAATTCTGTTTGTGTGTCAACAAAAATAACTTTGTCTACTTGTTGTATCAAGGAAATAGCTAAGATCTTTTTTGCGGTGTGTCCCCATTCAGTAATCTCATTACAAGGTTTTCTTTTCTGCCCAATCTTTCGTTTTAATTCACCAAGTAAAGAACTAAAATGCATTACTTCGCCCATCGCAGCACTAGTCTTGTTCATGAAGTCTTTGTCAATTATTTGCAATAGAGTAATTTTGTCTACACTCTTAGTTATTGCTTCAACGTATTCGTCTGAATCTTCGCGTCCGCTCAATAATGGTGCTAAAACATGCATTTTATCATTAATATTATGCTACTTAAGTAATTTAAAGACTGTTTTTTCGTGTCCGCGCCAATTTTAGCAACCATTAAATATTCCTTATACCTCTTATTAGCATGTTTAAGCCGATGTCTTTTGATCTAGAAGAAACCGCAAGGCTCTTTGGGCAAAAAAGAGTTTTGGAACTTCGTGGATTAAGTAATCGTTTGATTCGAGAAGCGGCAATAGAAAATAATTTTGGTAAAGCAGAGCTAGGCGTAATAGCATATGCGTTACATAAAATGGAGACAAAACAGCATTTCTTAAACAACCAAAAATGGCAACAAGTAAAAAATAGTATTGCTACAAATCTAAATTCAGCGTTATTTGCTGCAAGAAATAATGATTCTAAACAATTGATTGAAAAGCTAAAAGACATTATTCGAAGTATTCAAAGAATTGATGCAGAGCTAGGTAATTACGCGCAAGGCATTTATGAAAAAGCTAAAACAAAACAAGCGTCATTAGTATACTCGTACGGTTTGAGTCTTGCGCAATCTGCAGAATTAACGGGTGCAGATAAAAAAGAATTACAAAGCTATATTGGTTTTACCAAAATGATTGATGAGGAAGAAGAACAAAAATCGATTATAGAACGCGTAGATGAACTAAGAAAGCTAGTAGAGGGGCGAGCATGAATGAATGTAGTAATTGATTCAGGAACAATGATTACTTTTTCTTCAACTTGTTTGATGAATGTTTTTATTCGTTTTGCGCAAGAAAATAGGTTACAATTAATTGTTTCACACGATGTTAGCGAAGAAAGCGTTTGGAAGCCACTCTCAAACAAAAGATTTGCACTAAATGCGGCTAGAATAAAGCATTTGTTTAATGAAAGTATTGTTCGAGTGATTTCTTCTACACATGAAGTTGTACAACTTGAAAAACAAATTCTTGATTTAGCAAATAATTGTTTTTTTTCAAAAGGAAAACCAATTCAAATATTACAAAGAGGAGAAGCCGAAGCACTGGCTCTAGCAAAAATTCATAAAGCACGCGCATTGTTTGTTGATGAGCGAACGGTTCGCTCACTAATCGAAAATCCTTCTAGATTAAAACAGGTTCTTGAAAAAAGACAACATAAAACGGTTAAAGCCGATGAAAAGTGTATTGCGGACTTTAGAAAAATGTTTTCTAATCTAAAAATCTTTAGAAGTGTTGATATAATCGCATTAGCTTTTGAACAAGATCTATTTAATGGAGAACTTGATAAAGGACAATTAGAACTTGAAGCTGCGTTGTATGCGACAAAGTTTGCGGGTTGTGCTGTGTCAGAAAAAGAAATCCAAGATTATTTAAAACACTTAACATAGGTGAAAAGATGCATTTTCCCGAACCACAAATCACCAAAGTATCTATTAAAGACGCAGAAACTCTAAACGATATAATCGAAGAAGAATTTCCTTACACGTCTTTTTCTGTTGAAGATATTAAAAAGAAATTAAAAAACAAAAACTTCTTTTTGATTAAACATCATCAAAAAAATATTTTAACTGGGTTTGCAGAAGCCGAGTTTTTTCCAAAAAAAGAAGAAGTGCGTTTGAATGCAATTTTTGTTGAAGAAGCTTGGAGAGGACAAAGAATAGCAACGCATCTATTAAAGCGAATAATTCATGACGCGAAGCGAAGAAAAGGAATTTACAAACTCTTTCTATTAGTAAAAGAATCTAACCGCGGAGCAAAGCATTTGTATAAGAAACTGGGCTTCGAATTCGAAAAAATCCATGACAAAGAACTAGATGAGTCTATTGTAGAAGTTTGGTCAATGGGAATCGTTTAATTGTTTTAGGAACTTTTAAAAACAATTAGATTAGCAATTTTATTAGTTTGGGCTGCCAGAGGTGCCCGATTTAGTGCATTGTGAATTCGACCAGAATTTGCAAAAGGAAAAATCAAAGATTTTTCTGCAGGTTTTTGTTTGAAAAACAAAAAAGTGTGGGGCCATGGTCTAGTGGTATGATCGGTGCTTTGGGAGCATCAGACGGGAGTTCAATTCTCCCTGGCCCCATTTAATTCTTCTTTTTGTCATCTTTTTTATTGTCAGAAATTCTTTTTTCACTCATTATTATACTATAAACTAAGTATATCCCGAATAAGATCCATCTTGAAAATTCATCAATTGAACCAAAGATTATAAGCAAAAAAGTTACTTTCACCGAACTAGTCGTCCACTCGTGTTTAGTGAGGTTTAAATATTTTTTACTAAAAATTAAATAAATTGAAACAACTACAATTCCAACAACTAGCGAATTAACTCCAAACAAATTCAAAAAGAATCCGATTAAAACGGGCGGTAATAATAATTCCAAAGTTTTTTCATGCGGTTTATCGAATTGTCCGCGTACTCCAAAAAAAGTAAATACATATAAAAAAGCAAATAATGACGCGAACCCAAGTAATCCTCCTGAAAATAAATCAAATTTAGTGAAATAAATAAATACGGGATTCATAAATTATATACTTTAGAGTTGTATTTAAATACTTTTAACGTATTATTTTGTTGGCGATAACGATGGATGAACAAGTATTTGAACCGGAAAATGACTCTTCGATTGAAATCACTGAAAAAGAAGTAGTAAAAGAAGAAGTTATGCCAAAAAGAGCGATTGAGACTCCCCTGAATGACGCAACGCCTGCAAAAGAAGTCGCAAAAGAAGTCGCAAAAGAAGCCGTAGTTGAAACGCCTATAGCTAAACAGTCAAATGAAAGTTCTATTCAAACACGAACAGAAAAATCACGGGTTGCAACCGGGATAAAGGGTTTTGATAATTTAATCGAAGGTGGGTTTGAAAAAGATTCTACTGTGTTATTAGTTGGTTCAGCAGGAACCGGAAAAACATTGTTTAGTATGCAATTTCTTTATGAGGGTGCAACAAAGTTTGATGAAAAATGTGTTTTCATTTCGTTTGAAGAAGAGAAGAGCTCGCTATACAAACACGCATTGCAATTTGGTTGGGACTTTGAAAAACTAGAACGAGAAAACAAATTCAAATTGCTTTTCTTTAAACCACATCAAGTAACAAAGATTCTTGAAGAAGGCGGGGGACAAATAAGAGAAGCATTAATGGAAATAGGGGCAAAAAGAGTTGTTGTTGATTCTATCACGTCATACGCATTACTTTTCACTGACGAGTACAAGAGACGAGAAAAAGTACTAGAATTTTTTAATCTTTTAGAAAAATGGGGCGTAACCTCAATAGTAATCGCAGAAAATTCTCCACAAGTAATCGAAAAAGAAGAGGGTAGTCTAGGTTTTATTAGTGACGCAGTGATTTCAATGTATTACCAGCATGATGAAGAAAAAGGTATTCGAATCCATTCGCTAGAAATATTAAAAATGCGCGGAACAAGGCACACTAATAAATTATGTGCTTTTAATTTCGAAGAAGAGGGGATAGTAGTTTATCCCGACGTAGAAGTATTTTGATTCAAGTGTAAATACACCTAAAAACTATTTTACGTGAATGCTAGAAATATAAATATCCGAGAAATCATATGTTTTATCACAAAACTGTTTTGCATTTTCAACAGTGTCTTCGTCAATAGAATCTTTTGTTGCAAAGTACAAGCAAGTATTTCCTTCTAAACTAATTTTGTTGTTAAAAAGATAAATGAATTTTCCAAGATCTTTTTTAGAATTATAAATTGACATTACACTCAAAGAATCAAACACAACTATTTTTTCTTTTTTATCCGAAGCTTTTTCAATAGCCATTTGTACATTAGTCAAATTAGTTTTATTTCCAATATAAACTATATTGTCAGTATCTCTTTGTTCTTCAGAAAAACCGTCTATTACAATTAAGTTGTGTTCTCCAAATTTTCGGATAATTTCTTCTCCACTCATTGTAAACGAAACGAAAATAACTTGTTTGTCTTTTTTTACGATGTCATCGAGAACAAAATCTATTGCAGTTCGAAACTGTTTTTGATTTAACAATACGATAGACACGTTTTGTTCTAAATTAACTAAAACTTCTTTTAGATAAGACACACTTTGCATGCAAATAGAATTACTTTAGAGAATAAAAGTTTTTGTATGTGTTTAAATGCGACAAGATGTGAATGAAAAGAATAAATACTGTTTTTGCGTAGTAATATTATGTTTTCAAAGGTTAAATCTTCTAGAGGACAAGCTTCAATCGATTTGATGATAGTGCTTGCAATTTCACTTATTGCTTTAACCATAGTGTATTCGCTTTATGCTGAGCAAATACAAACAATTGGTTTGTCAAAAGAATCTTTTGCAGCAAAAACTGCGGTCCAAAAAATAGTTGATGCTTCAAATAAAATGTATTTAGCAGGACCAGGTTCAAGCACAGTAGTTTATTTTGAAATCCCACAATCAATTAAACTTTCGGAAGTAAATATTGTTGGAAGAACAATTGCAATAAAATTATCTAATGAGTCTTTTGTTACAGGGACTGCCGACGTTAATTTTTATGGTACGATACGAAACAGGATAGGAAAACAAGCGGTTTATTTAGACTATAACGGAACACACACGATTATTTCTTACAAAGATTTTGAATTAAATAAAAAAAATATTTCGTTCACGTCTTTTCCAGATACTAATACACAAGATTCGATAGTTGTTAGAAATAATCATACTTCGGTTGCAACTTTTTTTGTGCAAAATAGTTTTTCTCATGCGGATATAGCTTTTGCAGCGAACACATCAATGTTTACTTTGCAACCAGATCAATTACAAACAATTACTTATGATTTTAATGTTAATTCGTCAGCGTATGGAAACTATGCCGGGAGTACAATAATAATTGGAGAAATAGGTGACACAAATTATCAAGAAAAAATAAATATGTCTGCCGAAGTACAATTAGATTTAGATAATGTTGTAATCTACCCACTCAATACTACTTTTACTACGACAACATCTGCAACACCAACCAAAGCTTTTTCTGTTTGTAATAACGAAGTAAAATTCACGGATCTTGTTTGGACTTCTTC
>JABIDZ010000089.1 GCA_018651445.1 Candidatus Iainarchaeum sp.
CCTATTTGATAATACGCTAAAGGATCAGGATTTGGTACGGAACCAGTTGTTACGATGTCTTCTACTAACCTTGCGTGGTAATATGCATCGGGTTCAAATAAATAGTTTCCTTCGTATCTAACGATGTTAGATCTAATGCTCATTGCGAATAAAAATAAAACTATTAGGATGAGAATCATCTTTTTGTTTTCCCAAACCTTTGTTTTAACATTTTTTAAATCAAATTCCATTTCATCACAACGAGAATAATATTAAACTAATATACAAAATAAATACACAATTATTAAAAAGAGTTCTTTTAGGAGAAAAAATTAGCTTAGTTCTCCTAAACAATCCTCATAATTTACTCTTCTACTTTAATGCATTGTGTCGCGCTCCTTTCGCCGAGTCTAGCAAAACAAGTTTTGCGTGATGCATGAAAACTCTGGTTTCATTAGCACGGGAGCGATGTATGCCATCACGATGTGATGACATTGTATTTATTCTTCTACTTTAATGCATTGTGTTGGACATGAATTTGCAGCGTCTTTGCTAGCGCCAACGGCGTCAACGTCTTTTGTTGCGATGCCAGAGCTTTCAGTTCCGCCTTTTAGTACTGCTTTGTCGCCATTCATTTCCCAGTTAGTAGGGTCAAGCGCAGCGCAAGCTCCACAGCCAATACATTTTTCGATTTCTTGAATAATCTTAACCATTGTTATCACCTTAGAAAAATAACTATTATTCCTTTTAAAAAGTTAATCATTTCATTGATTCTTCTAAAACTTCTTTTTCAGAGATTTGATAACACCCTGGAAAACCAACTGCAATTCCTGCCGCGTCATTTGCAAGTTTAATTGATTCTTTTAGCGAAAAACCTTTGTTGTAGAAATGTGTCAAAACAGCGATGACTGTGTCGCCTGCGCCAGTTACATCAAAAACTTTTTTTGCGTTTGCGTCAATATCGAATCGTTCACCACAAGTTCCAAAAAAGCTTACCCCGTTTGCGCCTTTTTTTAGGAGTACATTTGTTTTTAGTTGATTAACTAGTATTTTGCCTGCTTTCAACCAGTCTTTTTCGCGAGTCATTTCAATAGCTTCTATAAGATTGGGGGTTATGAGGAAAAGATCGTTGTAAAACGTTGTGTGAGCTGGTTTTGGGTCAACAAGAATAGTATTCCCCTTGTCTTTTAATTTAGAAACAAGCTCTTTTGAAATAACTCCTTTATTGTAATCCGAAATAATAATTAAATCATCTGCTTTGACTGAGTTAAGTATCTCCAAAACATGTTTTTCGCGAATATACTCTTTTTTTTCAGTGTCTTTTCGAAAAAAATATTCTCCGCTTGTTTTTGAAAGAATTCTTTCTTTAATTATCGTGCTTCTTTCTTCGTCTTCAATTAAGTCAAAATCAATGTTTGATTTTTTTAGAATTGTTTTGATTTTGTCTGCACTCTCGTCTTTTCCAACAACACTAATTAATTTAACTTTTGATCCAAGCGATTCTAGATTTGCAGCAACATTCCCTGCGCCACCGATTTTTAGATTCGTTTCAATCACGGTAAAACAAGGCGCGTTACTCTCAGGATTTTCTCTATGAACACAAAAATCATATTTGTCGAGTAGTACATCCCCGATAACAAGTATCCGTTTCATTATGGACTAATCTTGTACGCAAATAAAAATAACTTGGTGCAATCATTCTTTTGAAATTTCTTTTGCTAAAAGTGTAGCTAAGAAATAATTCCATGCAAGATTTATCGTGTTGATAACTGTGAGTGATAATCCACTGTTAACATTTATCGTTCCGCTTAGCAAAATTGTTGCAGGATTTAAAATGAAATGAATGAACCCTTGTAGTATTTGTGTGGGCACATAAGGTAATATTACGAATAAGTATAATTGTGCTACAAAGAACACTAAGAAGAACCAACCGATTTTTTTCCAGCTTGGAGCAAAAAAACTTTTCAAATCCATAGTAAAACCAACTATTCCAAAGAATAAAAAACTTTTGAAATAGAAGAAAAGAGCTTAATTAGAATAAATACAAAAAGTGAAGCAGCTTTCGGCAGGTTCCACTACAAAGAGCAGTACCAAACCATTCCCAACGAGACTTAACTTCCGGGTTCGGAATGGGTCCGGGTGTTACCCTCGTGGCATGGCCGCTTCGTATATATTGCCTATCTGAAGCTTTATAAAGCTTACTTTCACCTCTTTCGCTAAGAAAGCAAATACTTAAATTGATTTGATTAGTTCTTTTCTGTAGGAGTTTGTGTTAAATGAAAATTGCTTTTATTGAACCTGCGATTGCTAATGTTGAACCATTAGGGATTGCGTATCTAGCCCAAATGCTAATTGATGCAGGGCACAAAGTAAAGTATTTTGAGTCGCCAAGAAAAGGTTTTTTAGAACGGTTAAAAGACTTCAATCCAGATGTGCTAGCATATAGTATTGCAACAGGAAAGCATCGTTTGTGCAGAGAACTTAACTCTGCGCTTAGAAAAAAAATGAATGCATTTTCTATTTTTGGCGGGCCTCATTGTACATTCTACCCTGAATTCATTGAGAGCGACAAATACATTGACGGGGTTTGTATTGGAGAAGGAGAGTTTGCGATAGTAGAACTAGTAAACGCATTGGAAGCTAAAAAAAAGTTTACGAATATACAAAATTGGTGGATTAGATACAAAGGGGAGATTTACAAGAACCCTACAAGACACAAGTTTGAAGATTTAGATGCACTCCCATATCCGAATAGAGATATTATTTACGCAGAAAACAAGGATTTGAGTAAGAGCCCGATAAAAAGAATCATGGCTTCTCGCGGTTGCCCCTATAATTGTTCATATTGTTTTAATCAAAAATATAATTTGCTTTACAAAGGAAAAGGAAAAATAAGTTGTCATCGTTCTCCAAAAAACATTGTAGGTGAACTAAAACAAATAAAGAAAAAATATCCATTTACTTTTCTAAAAATTGTTGATGATACTTTCGGGATTAGTATGGATTACGATGAGTTTGCAAGACTATACAAAAAAGAAATAGACGTTCCTTTTTTGTGTAATGCCCGCGCTAATTTGTTAAATGAAAGCAAAATAAAATATCTAAAAGAAGCTGGTTGCGTAGCAGTAACTTTAGCTATAGAATCGGGTAATGAGTTTATACGAAACAAGGTTTTGAATAGAGGTTTGTCATACGAAATCATGAGTAATGCAATTAATCTGTTAAAAGACAATGGTTTGAGAGTTTGGACACAAAACATAATTGGTAGTCCTGGTGAAACATTTGAAATGGCGCTTGAAACATTTAAGTTTAATATTAAACACAAAATAGATTTTGCAGAGTGCTTTGTTCTAACTCCTTTTTTTGGAACAGCCGTATACGAGTATTGTGTGAAAAACAATTATTTAGAAAAAGGAACAGACATCGACAAAATGTCACAGTCGTATTGGCTAGGTTCCTGCATAAAGTTTAAGTCTTTAGAAGAAAAAAATAAATTCATAAATTTCCACAAGTTTTTTGGCTTTGGAGTAAAGCACCCATGGGCTTTGTCAATAATAAAACAATTGATTAAGTTGCCTCCAAACACGTTGTTTGTTTTATTTAATCGTTTTTATGACGCGTGGAGAATTAGTAGAGTAATTCGTGCAAAATTCACTCCATTAAACTTTTTAACAACCGTAAAAGTTAACGTAAAGTTTATTTTGAGTTATTTTGTGAAAACAGATAAATATTCTAAACTTTAATTTCGTTGATTTTAAAAATTATTTTTAGCAAAAGAATTAAAAGAGCGTAATACTTATTATTTGAATGAAAAAGATAATTATTTTATTTTTAGCTTTACTAGTATTAGTTTCTCTTGGGTGTACACAAACTACCCCGGCCCAAACAAGTGAAGCACCAAGCGAAATGCAAGTAGCACTTACAATAAATGTTTTTGATGGATCTGGAGAAAATATTTTTACGAAAAACCAAAACGTGTTAGAAGGAACAAATGCTTTTGAAGCAATGAAAACTATTATGGGTGACGACTTAGAATTTGAAATGTATTCTTTTGGCCCATTTATTAAAAAGATTGTTGGTGTTGAGCCGTCTACAACTAGTTATTGGGCGTTATATGTAAATGGCGAGTTTGCGTCAAAAGGAATTTCTGATTATGTTATAGATGCAGACACGCTTATTGAATGGAAGTTAGACGAAATAGATCTTAGTTCTATGGAATAACTATAGTTATTTGTTTTTTAAAAATAATAAACTGGTTCACAAGTTGCCTTGTGACCAATTAGAATAGAGTTATTTTTTAGTTGTTTTTTTAGTTGTTTTCTTAGTTGTTTTTTTCTTTACAGGTTTGTTCTTTTTTGCACTAGTTTTTGCAGCAACCATTTCTTCAACTATTTTCAGTCCTTTTCGCAAGTGAGTCTCTTTTTTTGCTCCCGCACAAATCATCTTTCCGTTTTTAAATAACAAGAAAGTTAGTTTTGGCTCGTCAAGTCTAAGAATAGCTCCGGGGAATTGTTCAGGTTCGTACTCAACATTATCTAAGTTCATTGCTACTTCGAATAAATCTAGGTTCATATCTAGTGAAGCTGTTGCAACAAAGTTAACGATTTCAAAAGGAACATTTCGCTTAACCTTAATGTCTTTTTGTATTTCGCTAATCATTTTGTTTGCTCTACGAATACCTTGTTCAATTTGTTTTTCGTTACTAGCTCCAGAACAGATTATTTTACCGTTTTTGAATAACAACATTGAAACCTTTGGTTCTTTGATTTTTAATATTGCTCCTGGGAATTGTTCCGGCTCATATTCGATATTTGGTATCCCTACGGCAAGTGAATACAAATCTAACATTTGATCCAAAGACGCCGATGCGACCATATTAACAACAGTATATTTCAAAATTAACACCCCTTTCGAACAAAAAATCCTTTATAAAGGCCTTGTTCTAATTTAAAAAGGATACGCAACGTTTATAAAGACGCCTTTATAAATGAAAATTTGTCCAATTTTACGGGAAAAACGCTTGCAAAAAGAATTATATACTTGTTAACATTCTTTATTTCATGTCAACCAATAATTCGAATGGAAGTTCTAATAACAAAGCTGAGAGTAAACAACCAACATTGCGATCAAAAAAAGCTTCGAATGGACAAAAAGCAGCTAGCTGGTTAGCTAAGTGGGCAGGTTCATGGGCATTCTTGAGTATATTTATTTTGTTCTTAGTTATTTGGGCAATTCTTAACACCGCATTTGTGTTGTTTGGGGTATGGGATCAATACCCTTTCATCTTACTAAATCTGTTCTTGTCGTGTATTGCTGCAGTGCAAGCACCAATAATATTGATGTCTCAAAACAGACAAACCGATATTGATAGACACCGTGCAGAATATGATTACTTGGTTAATCGTCGTGCTGAGAGAGAGATTAAGCAATTACAAATTGATGTTCTAGAGATAAAAGAATCTGTGTTAAAACAATCTACTAAATCGCAAACACAGAATTTACGAGAAGAAGTTAAGAAGATTCAAGGCGAATTAAACAAAATCGAACACAAGATAAAAAAATAACTTTTTCGAGAAAGAAAGTGATTATTTTACCTTTTTGCTTGTTTTATTATTAAATCTTTTGTTTTTCACAAGATTTTGAAGAATAACCTTTTAAACAATTTTATGAGGAAATCATTTATTACCTGTAAAAAATTTGGAGGGTGTGATTAATGGACCATATAGTTAGAAATGCAATTGCAAGAGCACAGGCTGTTCCAAAGCCAAGAACAATAAAGAAAACATCTAAAACTGCTAAAAGAGCAAGAACAACTAAGAGAAAAAGTGTAAGAAAAGTAACACACTCTGATGAAGATTTAGTAACAATGCTTGAAACTAATCAAGCAAAGATTGTTGTAGTTGGTTGTGGTGGTGGCGGTTGTAACACTATCGAACGAATGAACGAAGTAGGAATAAAAGGAGCGAATACTTTCGCTGTTAACACTGACGCACAAGACTTATTGACTACGCGTGCAGATAAAAAACTTTTAATTGGACAAAAATTAACTCGTGGTCTTGGTTCAGGATCAGATCCACAAATAGGTGAGAGTGCAGCAAAAGAAAGCGGTGAAGAACTAAAAGACTCTCTAAGCGCTTCTGACTTAGTGTTTATCACTTGTGGTTTAGGTGGAGGAACCGGAACTGGTTCAGCACCCGTTGTAGCAGAAATTGCTAAAAATGTAAAAGCTTTGACAGTTGCAGTAGTAACATTACCATTCACTGTTGAAGGAAGAAAAAGAATGGAAAACGCAATGTATGGTCTTGAAAGATTACAAGAATATACCGACACTATAATTGTGATTCCAAACGACAAGATTTTGGAAATCGCTCCGGATCTACCAATTAACGCAGCTTTCAAAGTTGCAGACGAAGTTTTAACTAACGCAGTAAAAGGAATTACTGAAATGGTTACTAAACCAGGTTTGATTAATCTAGACTTTGCCGACTTAAGAACAATTTTGTCTCGAGGTGGAGCAGCAATGATTGGTCTTGGAGAAAGTTCTCGAGGAGAATCTAGCGAATCACGCGCACTTGAATCAGTTGAAAATGCTTTGACTTCTCCATTACTTGATGTAGATATTTCAAACGCTACAAGAGCATTAGTAAATGTTACTGGTGGAAGCGACATGACTTTAAGAGAAGCGGAAATGATTGTTGAAACAGTTTCAACAAAAATCCATGGTGCAAGCCACATTATTTGGGGTGCGATGGTTGACGAAGGTTTACCTAAAAACCAAATCCAAGCAATGGTTGTAATCGCGGGCGGAAAATTTCCTTACCTTGAAGACACAAACTCTGCTGGAGAAATCGATTTAGGAATCGAGTTCACATAAAGCAAACACAAATAAACTATTTTGAAATTAGGAATTAATTTTCCTAATTTTTTTCTATTTTTTTATTTTCTTCTTCCAAAGATTATCAAAACTACTATTATGATAATTAATACGGCGATAATTGTTAATATTGTCTCGAAGTCTTGTTGTTTAACGGGCGGGTCCATTGCGTCCAATGCTAATTGATTTGCAGTTTCATAATTGTCTTGGTTTAACGCGAGTATTGCTTGTTCGTATTGAGTAATTAATTCTGGTTCTTCAATTGTTTTTGTTTTTAATAATGCAATAGTTATTTGTGCAGTTGCTTTTTCTTCTTCACCGTTACTGATTGATTGTTGGGCTTGTTGTAAAAGAGTTATTGCTTCATCATCTTGAGAGTTATTTATTTTTTCAATTATTTCTGTTGTTGTAAAATCATATATTGTTTGATTATTAGTTGGCGGGGGGGTTGGATCGGGTTGATTGGGTAAGTTTTGTGGTAATCCATCTGGGTAATATACTTGGGCACATTCATTTAGTATACACTCTTGATTACCTGTACAATCATCATTTGTTTGACAGCGAATGATATCCGGTATGTTATTCGTTTCTTTTGGCGTACATGAAATTGTTTCTTGCGCTTTATGTGTTACTCCTCCCTGACAATCCGTATTCGTTCGTGTCCAATGCTTTGTTTGTGTTCCTGTTTCAGGGCAAACCGCAGGTTCTATTCTTGATTCCCAATCATCTTGATTACAATACTCCGGTTGTTCTTGTTCAGCGTCACAAGTAATTATTTCGTTGGCATATATTATTCCATTATTACAATCATTAATTTTTGTCCATTGCTTTGTTTGAGTTCCATTAGTGCATGGAGTCATTTCAAATGACCAATGTGAATCAGTACATGTTGGAATTGTTTCACACGTCTTTGTTAAATCGATTGGTTGTCCTTGACAAGTTTCAACAGTAGTTAATGTTGCTGTTCGTGTTTCTATTCCATTGGCACAGGTTCCATAATTTGAATATGTGTATTGACATTGTGGTGCATTATAATTACAAAGAATAATTTCATCGGTTTTTGTTATTCCATTTTGACAATTTGTTACTTTAAAATACTTTTTTGTTTGTTCGCCAATTGAAGGGCAAGTTGCTGGTTCTAAATAAAAATCCCAGTGGTCGTCTGTACAAATTGGGGTGTGTGTACAACTTCGGATTAGCGCGTCTGGATTTCCTCCGTGGCATGTTGTTGGTGTTTTTGTTAATATGGTTTTTGTTTGTGTTCCTGTTTGTGGGCATGTTGTTGGTGTCCAGTTGGTGTATGTGAAGTTGGTGCAGGTGGGTGCTTGGTAGTCACAAGATACGGATTCGGTTGTTGGTTTTTGTATTCCGTTTTGGCAGTTGTTTGTTTTGTACCATGTTCGGATTAGTGTGTTTGTGTTTTGGCATGTTCCGTCTGTTGATGTCCAGTGGTCGTCTGTGCAAGTTGGTATGTATGTGCATGTGCGGGTTAATGATTCGGGGTTTCCGTTTTGGCATGTTGTGGGTGTGGTTGTTTGTATTGTGCGTGTTTGTGTTGTTGATTGTGGGCATGTTGTTGGTGTCCAGTCAGAGTAAGTAAAGTTAGTGCATGTTGGTGCTTGGTAGGCACAACTAATTTCTTCAGTTGTAGGGTGTTGTATCCCAGACACGCAGTTTGCGGTTTGTGTCCATGTACGTGTTTTTGTATTTGTTGGTTGACACGATTCATCGTTATATGTCCAGTTATTGTCTGTGCAAATTGGTTGTGTGCCGGGATAGACATTTGGGTTAGCATCATCGATGTCACTGCCGTGCGTATTACAAGTTAAGGAACTCCATCGCCAGCCGGTTCCGATGTTTGAACTTGTTTCTTTTTGGTACCAGTTATGTCCGCCGTCCTCATATAACCATACGCCGTTTGCAACCCAGTTTCTCGGTATCTTCCAATTCGCATTATACATCCAGGTATAAAATCTATTATTTGTTGGACACATCATTTGTATGTCTGGATAGGTGTCTTGATCATCATCGCACCCCTCATCTATTTCGCCATCATAATCATCATCAAAACTATTACAAATTTCCCCTGAATAAAATTGACTAAATGTCCAGTTTTCACTTTTATTAGTTCGTATTAATGCGGCTGCACCGTATGCGTCCCAAACAGGAAAGTATTGCATAAAATCTCTCTGGGTTAAAATATAATATGCATTAGCTACGATTCTATCGTCATTATCCGTAATTGATTTGATTTCTGAGAAAATATCTGGAAATGAACTCTGTGCAGGTATTGAACCATACCCAAATTCGTTAACGTAGATTTTCCCAGAAAAATTATTTTTTATATCTTCAATAATTGATTGGGTATATGTTGAATACTTTGCTTTTGTTTCGGTTGTATTATCGGAATATGCATGCATACTAGCATAATTATATTTTGAATTAACTGTCGATATTGAGCTAAGCCAATTATTAACGCCTAGTCCCCAAAGATTTGTTTCCTCGATTCCGGCTACGGCGCCCAAGATTGTTATTTTTCCGTCTTGTTTAAACTTATCTCCAAAATAGTCCAAAAATTCTATTGCTCTGTTTTTCCAGAATGTTCTTTCCGATTCATTATTCATCCAACAATCATTGCTAGGTAAACAAGACGGGTTGCAACTAAGAATATGGTTAGGCATCAGGTTTGGTTCATTCAAAACTTCGATTATCTTGAAATCATTTTTATATCGGTCCATTAGATCTGAGTTTAATCCAAAAATTAGCCAATCGGGCGCATCTCCTCTCCAATTTAAGAAATTATTGGGATCGTCAGTTAGTTGCTTACAGTTTGTAAAATTATCGGCATAATAATAATTGTCCCTGAATTCGAATAAGTTAAAGAAATTCTCTTTTTCAGTAGCACCCATGTCAGCAAATAATGTTTGTTGGAAAAGGTATGTTTGCAAATATGGTGTTGCAGGGATTTTTCTATCTGTCAAAGATTCATAAAATGCATCGACGATGTTAAGTGATTCTTGATATACACAATTGTATAAATCCCTGCTAAAACAAGTCTTTGGATTAAGACTTGGGAGCGTTCCAAATCGAATAAACTTTGCACCCGCTTTTTTTGCATTTAATGACACTTGTTCAGCATTTTGTAAAGATGCTGCACCAAAAGTAATTTCGTCATTAATCCCGAAAAGACCGTCTTTTACTTCGGCCTTTTTTGCGATACTTTCAATTTCGGCATATCTGCCAGAAGGAAAATGTGTAGATCTAGAATCTATACTGCTTGTTATTTCTAAACTACTGCAATCTGAACTATTAGTAAAAATTACTTTTGGGTAAATATTTCCTGCCTTGTGATAATAGAGGTCTATGTAGAAATTTGTTTCTTCCCCCGGGTGTATTTCACGGTATCTAATAAGTTTGTCTGAACCTTGTTCAATGAAAACTTCAGCGATAATTGTTCCTGAAGAAAAAGCTCCGTTGCATGAAATATGCAAATCAAGGAAATTTTGATTATTTGGAACATATGTTGTATTATCCGTCCAAATCGTATAACTTGATAGATTTGTGCTTTGCGAATATACTTGTCCCATTATGCAAATAAATAAGATTATTACAAATAACTTTTTCATATTTCAATAGCGTATTTATCGTATAAAAACATGAGCTTCGTTGGTATAACTGAGAATTAGGAATTTGATTTCTATTTTTTTATCCTTCTTTTTCATTTAAAAACTTTTTCATCGTTAAATTCATTATAATTCGATATTGGTGAGTAAATGCAATTGAATATAAAAGAAACTTGGAGCAAATTCATTTCTGATAGTAGAAGAATCTTGGTTGTTTCAAGAAAACCTACGATGGATGAGTACAAGAAAATGGCTCTAATCATTGCTCTTGGAATGGTTATTATTGGCATAATGGGTTTTATAGTACAGCTATTCTTTGTATTGACTGGGCTAGGGATCTAAAGGGTAGGAATTTAAAGTTAAGGGTAGCGAATTATATTAGTATAATGGCATTTAATTTAATATTATAAAGGATTTGAAGGTGAGCAAATGATTTTTCCGGTTAGAACAACAGTTGGACAAGAACAAATGGTTGTAGACATCTTAGGCGCTAAGATAACAAAAGAAGAACTAAATATTTATTCTATTGCAGTTGTTCCAGGATTAAAAGGTTATATTTTAATCGAAGCAGATAACGAAATAACTGTTAGACGAGGAATTACTGATACTCCACACGTAAGAGGATCAGGAATAGTAAAAGGCGCAGTTCACATAGATGAATTAGCTGGAATGCTAGAAGCAAAACCATTAATGAAGACTCTTGAAGAAGGACAAAAAGTAGAAATTATTAGCGGTCCATTCAAAGGAGAAAAAGCTAAGATTACTAGGGTAAACGCAGCAAAAGAAGAAGTAGTAGTAGAATTACTTGAAGCCGCAGTAAAAATCCCGGTTACAATCAAAGCTGAGAACATAAAAATCGTAAATTAAACTTTTAAAAAAAGTTTAAGCAAAAATCGACCATCTGAAGATGGCCGTGTTAATGTTACACAAATTAAAGGAAAAACTTCGAAAAATTGGAGAATGATAATATGGGAGATATAAAAATAATGGTAAGTGGAGGAAAAGCAAATGCTGGTCCGCCATTAGGTCCTGCGTTAGCTCCGACCGGAGTTAATATAGGAGAAGTAGTTGCAAAAATAAACGAGAAAACATCGTCGTTTGATGGAATGCAAGTTCCAGTAACAGTAAAAATTAATGGAGACAAGAGTTTTGAAATAACTGTTGGTTTACCTCCTACTAGTGCATTGATAAAAAAAGAAGTTAATGCAAAAAAAGGAGCAGCTAACCCAAAAACAGATGTTGTTGGAAATCTTACAATCGAACAAGTGAAAAAAGTTGCAGAACAAAAATATGACGCTTTGAACTCAACTGAACCAAAAGCAAGTGCAAAAGAAATCATGGGCGTTTGCAATTCAATGGGTGTTACTGTAGAAGGTTTACGCGCAAAATTAGCTATCAAAGCACTTAACGACGGAAAGTTTGATTCAAAATTTTAGGAATTGACGTTTGTTTTATAAAGCTTTCACAACGCATTTAATTTACATTTAAGCCTGATTTTCAGGCCGCATCTCCTAATTTGGAGAGATACCGCTTTGGCGGAAGGTGTTAAACATGAAAAAAAGTGAAGCGATTGAAGCAGTAAAGAAAATGCGAGAAAATTCTAAGGCTCGAAAGTTTTCTCAAAGCGTAGAACTAATGATTAATTTCACTGGGCTTGACATGAAAAAACCTCAGAACCAGGTTAATGTTAAAGTTGAATTACCTAATAGCACTGGAAAAGGTAGTGGAAAAATTTGTATTTTTACTAAAACAGATGCTTTTGCAACACAAGTAAAAGGCAAAGCAGATCTAATTGTAAGCGAAAAAGAAATCGAAGCGTTATCTAAAAACAAATCAAAGATGGCTGAACTAATTAATTTTGATGCATTATTTGCTGAAGGAGCAGTAATGCTAACTGTAGCAAAATTCTTGGGACAACAATTAGCTCCTAAAGGAAAAATGCCAAAACCAGTTATGAATATTGCTAATTTTGCTGAGACATTAGCAAAAGCAAAAACACAAGTTACTATTTCTAATAAAAAAGGAAAATTTATGCCAGTTGTGCACAGCATGATTGGAAAAGAAGATATGACTGATGAACAAATCATTGACAATATGATGGTTGTTTACGAAACAGTTCGTGATTCATTACCTCAGAAAAAACAAAACATCAAAAGTGTGTTTGTAAAAATGACTATGGGGCCTCCAATGAGAATAGGTGAAGTACAATGACTTCGCATAATCGAAAATGGAAAGAAGCAAAGCTTGCAGAAATTACTGAGCTTGTAAAAGAATATCCGTTTGTTGCAGTAGCAACATTAAACGAATTACCTGCTAGTATTGTATCGGTTCTTAGAAAAAGATTGAAAGGAGACGCAGTAATTGTTGTTTCAAAATTACGTGTTGTACAAAGAGCTTTTGAAGCTGCGGGATTAAAAGATGATAAATTAAATGGTTTAATCAAAGACAGTGTTGCAATTATTTTTTCAAACAAAAATCCGTTTGAATTATTTTCATTTATTAAAAAGAACAAAGGAGATGCAACTGCAAAAACAGGCGACATTGCAATAGCCGATATTGAAGTTCAAGCAGGAGACACAGGTTTGCCTCCAGGACCAGCTCTATCAATTCTAAAAGGTGCTGGATTAAAAGTTGCGGTACAAGGGCCAACTATTAGTATTGTTAAAGACAAGATCGTTACAAAAAAAGGAGAAGAAGTAATTTCCGTAGTAGCAGATGTTCTTGGAAAATTAAATATGAAACCAATGAAAGTTGGGATGAAAGTTTTAGGTATCTTAGACAAAGCAGAAAAACAATTTTATTTAGCAGATGTACTTGATGTTGATGAAGAAGAATTATTCAACAAATTTGTTACAGCTTATGGACAAGCTCTAAACTTAGCTGTTGAAGCAGAAATCTTCAACGAAGCAAGTACAGAAGTAATCCTAATCAAAGCAGAGAGAGAAGCAAAAGCAGTGGACGATTCACTTGACTTAGATGCTCCTGCTAGCGAAAAGAAAGAAGAAGTTGTTGAAGAGAAAAAGGAAGAAGTTGTTGAAGAAAAGAAAGAAGAAACAATTGAAGAACCAAAAGAAGAAGTTAAAGTTGAAGAAGTTGCTGAACAAGCAACCGAAGAAAAAGTTGAAGAAGCAAAAGAAGTTGTTGAAGAAACTGATACTGAAAAAGAAGCCCAAGAAGTTGCAGAACAAGTAAACGATGCAACTGAAGAAAAGCAAGAAGAAGTGCAGGCTGAAGCTAGCGAGAAAAAAGAAGAAACTGCCGAAGCAAAGGTTGAAGAAACAAACACTGCTGAAGTAGATAAAGAAGCAGCTGAATTAGCTGAACAAGCAACTGATGAAGAAAAAAAGAAAACTGAGGGAGAAAATTAATTTTAAAAATTATTTTTGAGAGGTGAAGAAGTTATGGAATATGTGTACGCAGCAATGTTACTTCATAAATCTGGTAAAGATGTTGATGAAGCAGGTGTTGAAGGTATTTTGAAGGCAGCAGGTGTTGAATTCGATAATGCTAAAGTAAAAGCAATGGTTGCAGCAATCAAAAACATCAATATTGATGAAGCGATTGAGAAAGCAGCAGTAGCACCCGCAGCAGCTCCGGCAGCAGCAGGAAAAACTGAAGAAGCAGACGAAGAACCTGAAGAAGACGCTGGAAAGAAAGAAGAAGAAGCGGCAGCAGGACTAGGTGCTCTATTCGGATAAATTTCACTTACACGGGTTGTGGGCAACTGCAATCCATGTAGTTTTATTTTTCTAGGTTTAGCCCAAAACTATTTTTTAAATTAGCATAATTTGCGCAATTGACGAACTTTTGAGCGTTAATAGTTAGACAATTGACTTACAAATTTCTTGCAGTGAATAGATTCTGAAAAGATTTATAAAGAATAAAGTAGGAATAATATTGAAGTGATTTTAGAGAGGTTGCTTCATTAAAAAGTGGGAGACAAGTGTTCACCAACTGGAGAGGTGCTTTACGGAATCGTAATTATTGGTTCTCCCACTTTATATTTTCTTTTTTCTATTCGAATTTGTTTAAGACGTATTGAAAAAAGTTCTTGAAAAAAATATGATTTATTTGTTTTTACTCGTTATGTAAATTATCTCGAAGAATTACCTTATTTGTCAGTTCAATCAGTTCTTGAGATGGAGCTTCTTCGCCGCGAAATATTTTGTTTGCGCGTTGTCGAAGTTCAGACACATCTGGTTTTCCCTGAAGTCGTGACAGGCGTTGCAACGCCTTAGTAATTGCATCTATTTGTGCCGCTCTAACACGTGCAATAATAGCGCTGCGTGCAGTGCGTGCTGGTCTGGAAAAACTACATTTAGCTAGACCGGGCATAGCCTCTAAACCAGCTACATTTGGAGTATCCAATTTGTAATTACCTATCCTCGTTGGACGCATAAAAAGAGTTAATTGTAGTTCTATTTAAATGTTTCTGGATAACTCGCAGGGTCATGCTACTACAACGATTTTAATCTATTAAAAAGCCTTATAAAGAACTTCAAATTTCTATATAATAGTAATAATTTATTGTATTAGTTTGATTGGGTGTAGAAGTGTTTTCGAAAAAATTGTTAATTCTAGTTTTATTCTTACTTTGTTTCTCTATTTCGGTAACAGCGATTTCGCAAACAGAAAGCGTAAAGATTTTTGCAGTTACAGAAAACAATGAAGGGATGTCGGCAGACTTACATTTACATGTTATTCCTGGAAATGGAGAAGTAGCTTTTATAACTTCAAATTCCTTAGTTGGAAAAGACACTCAAACAACTGGAAACATTGCGATAAACGTAGCTGAAAAACAATCTACAATTAGTGCACAACAAAACAACTTTGTTTTTGATATTATAGCTAACGCAATAGAAGTTGATGGGCCTAGCGCAGGAGCCGCGATGACGCTAGTTGCTTACTCTGTTTTAGCTGAGCGACCATTACCCCAAGACATCGCAGTTACCGGAACAATTAATTCGGACGGATCAATAGGGGTTGTTTCGGGGATTTATGCAAAAGCAAAAGTTGCTTCTCAAATAGGAATTAATTTATTTATGATCCCAAAAGGAGAAGCAAATCACGTAATAAAAGAGAATGGAAAAACAACATCAATTAATTTATTATCTTACGCTATGGAAGAATGGGGAATGAAAGTTGTTGAAGTAACTGCGATCGAAGACGTGTTAGAATATGCTTACTCGGATATCGATTCGATTGAGGTTGATACAACATCGTCTTTCATTGGATTTATTCCTAGTGCAATAAAATCGGATATGGGTCTTGAACCAATGCGAAAGATCTCACAAGGATATATTGATAGAGCCGAAGCACTTGTTGAAGAAACAAAAAAGGAACTCGAGGTTACTGAGCTAGAAGAAAGTTTGAGAAGTTCTTTTTATCCACAACTTGGCGTAGCAAAAAGAGATATTGAAATGTCTCAAATCTTTTTAGATCAAAATTATCTTTATTCTGCCGCAAACTCGTCATTTAATGCGCGAGTATCTGTTGGAACAATAAAAACAATTGTTAAGAATCCAACAATTCTTTCAAAAGACTCGGTTGTTTTAAATTCAGAAATTTCTTCTATGCGAAAAGAATTGGATTCTTTGAAAAACGATTTAGATTATATTCCATTAGATAAATTTGAATGGATTATTGGTGCACAACAAAGAGTTGCATACGCAGAAAATGCTTTGAATAAAATAAATGAAACAATAAGTGGTTCTTTTGAAGGTGAAGATGAAGAACAAATAGTTATGTTCGGAGTAATATTTGATTTAATTGCTGCTCAAGCGTGGATAGAAGTTTCAAGAGACCTACTTGAAGAAGCTAATTCGAGTAATGTGAAAAAAGTTCCTTTTTATGAAAAAGAATTTATTCTAAAGACTAAATCAAAGTTAATTTCAGTAAATATTTTTGCAAACGACATTAATATGCCTGAAGGAAAACTAGCAGAAGTTAATAGAAGATTAGAAGCTGCACGAATCTCATTTGACAATAATTTTTATTTTGCAACGCTATATGATATTGCAATCGCAGAATCACTTTCAAAAGCATTTGTTACAAAAGAGAAATCTGATTTTAGTGATTTGAATGGGTTATATGTTTTAGTTGATGAACAACAAACGGTAAGTCGAACAATTTCTTCGTTTTGGGGAAATCTTTTCCGCGATCACTCACAATTCTTTTTAGAAAATGCAAGGTACCAAAAAGAAATTAGTAGAACGTCTTCAGAAGAAGCTAATTTGAATAACGCGTATGACTGGGTAATTGTTGCACAAGGACTTGATGAAACAAAAGAAAATATTGGAGTTTACTTGGGTGAAAATACGTTTGATGATTACGTTGGAATAAATGCGTCAATAGATATTAAATATACTAGAACAGACGTGTTTACTCCGGTTCTAATCCCTGCATTAATTGTGTTAGTACTTTTGTTAATTATGATAGTTGTATTTAGTGTTCGTCGTTCACCTGGAAAAGTTGATGCTGCGAGAGCAGAAAAATTAGATTCTATGCTTAACCGACTAGACAAAGCATTAGCAAAGGGGAAGGTGTCAGAGCCAGAGTATTTCTTTTTGAAGAAGAAGTATGATGATGAATTTAGTTATGTGAATAACATGCGGTCTAAACGGTCAAAGATTGCTTTGAATTTGGATGAATCAAGAGCTAAGTTAAGTGCGCTTGAACAAGGTGCAAAAGATCTAAAGAAACATTATCATTCTGGGTTGATTATTCCAGAAGATTATGAAAGACATTTAAGCGAAGTTAATTCTGAGATAGCTGAGATAAAAGAAGATATTGACTCGTTTGAAGATGAACTGCGCGAGTCTAGACGTGGAAAAAATAGGCGGACAATAAGTGCTGACAAAGTATTTTTACAAAAAGAAAAACAAAACCCTTTTAGCGTTAAAGGAACGGATACAAAAGAAAATGCGTTTAGCGTTAAAGGAACAAATGAAAAAACAAAGCCTCGTCGAAAGAAAATTCTTACTCGTAAAAAGAAAAAGTAATCTTTTTTTTATTTTTTAACTAGCAATTCGTGTGCCTTTTAGTTTCAAACCGATTACTGAACTATTGTCTTTGTTTAATGCTACTCCAACAATTTGTCTAGCTTTCTTTGTTATTGTGTCGTTGTGAGTAATTGCAATAAACTGACTTTTCTCAGCAATCTTGTCTATTAAGCTACCCATTTTCATAGAGTTTTCTTTGTCAAGAGCAGCATCTGCTTCATCAAAAGCATAGAATGGTGCTGGAGAATAAAGTTGGATAGCAAACATGAATGCTAATGCAGTTAATGTTTTTTCTCCACCACTCATTGAATCAATATTTTGTAGTTTTCCACCTTTTGGTTTTGCATCAATCAACAAACCACTTTCTAATGGGCTGTCCGGATTAGTTAGGTCTAGTAATGCTTCTCCGTTAAAGAATTTTGCAAACATGTCTTTGAAGTTATGATTAACTTCGTTGAAACAATCCATAAAAACATTAGTTCGTTTAACATCAATCTTGTCGATCATATCAAGGACAGATAAGCGTTCTTCTTCTAACGTGCTTGCTTTTGTTTGTATCTCATCAACTTCTTTTTTTAGTTCGGTAAAATTGTCCATTGCTTTTAGATTAACTGCGCCGATTTCTTCAAGGCGTTTACTAACAACAACAAGTCGTTGTTTTAGTTCGTCTACGGTTTTTTCGCCAATTTTTGTAGCTCCTTCAAATTCGCTTTGTTCTTCTATAAGATCGGCTTCTCTTACTTCTAGTTTGCTCTTCTCAATATTGAATTCGTTTACTCGTGAATCCATTCGTTTTGCTTTTCCACTTTCAGTATAAATCTCTTTCTCTACTTTTTCGATTCTTGCGTCTAGTTTTTCTTTTTCTGCGAGGAGTTTAGAATTCTCTTTTTTAGCACCTTCAAGTTCTTTTTCTTGTGTTGATACTTCTTCTTCAATTTGTGCTAAAATGGGTCTTTTTTCTTCAATTTCTCTCAAATAAGTGTCAATTTCTTCGCCAAGCGCAGTGTTTTCTTTTGTCAATGCGTCTTCTGTGCTCTTCATTTTGCTAAGAGCCAATCTATTCTCGTTTAGTTGCGCTTCCATTACAGACTTGTTATGTATAAGCTCGTCTCGTTTTGCATTCACCATTGAGAGCTCTTCGAAAACATTTTCTTTTCGCAGTGCGTTTAAACTTTCTTTTATTGTTTCTCGCTTCTCAACAAGAGTTTTTACTTTCGCATCGAGAGTGTTTTTCTTATTTAATTGTGCTTCAAATTGCTTTTCATCTAGTTCAAGCTTAACTGATTTTACTTTTGATTCTACTCGTTCTAATCGCTCGTTGAGAACGTTTTTTCCTTCTATTTCAACCATTAAACGAGCAACTAATCTAAGATTGTCTTTTATCACGCCAAGATCTGCTTTAATCGTTGCTTCTTTTTCTTTGCTTGCGACAAGTTCTTTTTCTGTTGTAACGATAAGTGCTTCTTTTTCGCCTAAGATTTTCTTCTTTTTTTCTGCTTCTAAATTAGAATCACAAACAGGGCATTTCGAAATCTCTTTTGTAAGTTCGCTAACGGCTTTTCTTTCTTGTTTGATAACTGCGTTATAATTACTTGATATAGAATTATTTTTTTCTAGTTCATCTTCTTTTTGTGCTAGTTCTCCTTCTAGTTTTTCGAATCCGCCAAGACTTGTGATCTCATTGTTTTTTGAATCAATTTCAACAAGACGTGCATTAAGTTCTTTTTCTTCTTCTTCCAGTTCAAGGAGTTTTTTTGTGTTAAAACTTTTTTGTTTTTCCCATTGTTTAATAAAAACTTCTAAATCAAAGTTTTCTTTTCTAATTAAATCAATTGCTTTGTTCTTTTCATCAAGCTCCGTTTCTACAACAATAATTTCTTTGTTCTTTGTCTTTGCAACGTCGTCTAAACCACTTTTTTTAGTAGTAATTTCTTTTAACTGGTCATCTAAACCATTTTTTTCTGTGTTTAATTCTTTTATTTTTTCAGCGATATCATTGATTGCTTGTTTTGATTCGCTCGCATTCTTGTTATTATCTTCAATTCGCTTTTTGTTTCGTTTGATGCTAGCTTGTTTTATATCAATTCTTTCTTTTTCAATATTTAATTGTGATTTCTTTTCTTCAAACTCTTTTCCAACCGTATTGTAGATTTCTGCCGAACCCTTTATTGCTTTACTACTTAATGCATTAGCATCTTGCTTAGCTTTTGAAACTTCTTCATTTAATTCTTTGATACTTGCTTGTATTTCTTCTTTATTTTTTTCTAGTTCTTTTAATTCTTTATCAATTTCAACAGTTCTTTTTTCGATTTGGTATAATTCTTTTGAAATAATTGTGGCTTTAATGTCTTTTTTTTCTGTTGATAATCCGCTGAATTCTTGTGCAGCATTCATTTCTTTTTCTAGTTCTTCAAGAAAAGTATTTCTTTCGTTTAGGATAATTGTTGCTTCTTTTATTCGAGAATCAACTTTATTTAATTCTTTTACTGCCTCGTCTTTCTTTTGATCAAATTCACTTAAACCAGCTATGCTATCGATTATCTGTCTTCTCTCTGTCCCTGACATATTAACTACTTTTGTAATATCTCCTTGTGTAACGATGTTGTGCCCCGTAATATCGATTCCAAATTCTACTAGTAGTGAGTTAACTTCATTTAGAGTCGTTCGTTTTCCATCTAAACGATAAATACTTTTTCCTTGTTTGTCAATCATTCGACTAACTTCGTAAGTCTTTCCGCCATTTTTTATTGTCAAATCAACTTTAGCATAATTTTCTTTTGCGTTGTTGTATACCAGATCAGTTAGTTTTCCTGCTCTTAGAGTTTTTAGCGAAGTTATTCCTAATACGAATAACAATGCGTCAAGAACATTACTTTTTCCACTACCATTTGATCCAACAATTGCTGTGAAACCATTGCTTAATGGGATCTCAGCTTTCTTAAAAGACTTGAAATTTTTTAATGTCAATTTAACCAGTTTAGTCATTTTACCAATCCTAACTAAAGTAATAATATGAAATTGCTAAAATGAAAAAGGTAATTGCAATTGCCGTTCCTATAATACTTGATATGAAATCAAAATCTCCAATTGCTAGACCAATAAAAGAAAATATTTGTAGAATGATATAAACAATGATTAGATTTATTATTATGAAAACAAAGCTTTGCCAAAAGTTGGTGTTTGTGAACTCCCAGCTTTTTTGAACAGCGTGTCTCACATCATCTGCAACTAATGCTGGAAGGATAAAAGAAAGTTTTGTCAAGAAAAGTATGATTAATATTAACGCTACGATTGGATACAAAATTAATCCTACAAAATCTCCGATAAGACTTGTGCCCAAAATCAATAATAATTGTTCAAAAATCCAGGTTATTGCGAAAAGAGCGATAATTGCTAAAAAACCTGCAACGATTACAAAAATTGTTAAACCAATACTTTTTTTTGCTTCGATTACAGACTCATTAATTGCTTCAATAACGCTCTTGCCAGAAGCAAATTTTGTAATTGAAATGAATACGACTACTGAAACAAAAATCATTATTACTCCACTAATAAGCATTGTAGTAAGTTCAAGCGGGTACCTAGTAAGCATCATTTGTAATAAATTTGTAGCTGAAAATGCATTTGGATACAAAAACATATCTGCTATTGGTCGCTGCAGAACCCAGTTAGATAATAGTTCTGCAAGCAATACGAATACGCCCATTACGATCATGGGTAATAATATAGTCGGCTTAAAAATGATATTTTTTACTGCTTTTTCGATAGATCCCAAAAACACCTTTTCTCACCGTTAATATAAAGTAATACTGCTTTAAATTACTTTCTTCCGCCTGTTTCGTCAGGCAAGAACGATTCACACAAAGCATTACTTGTAGTAATGCAAAGTGGTTTTTGCCTCTCAAAGAAGCTTTTAAAAGCTTTGCATGCACTTTTTCTGTATAACTGGTGAGTTAAATGAAGTTTCCAAAAGAAAAGAAAATGTATTGTAAGAAATGTCATAAACATACTAAGCACAAGCTAAAAGAGTTCAAAGCCGGTAAAGGTAGAACGCTAGCTCAAGGTAATGTTCGCCACGAAAAGAACACTAACCACGGATATGGTGGAAGATACAAATACATTGCTACTGTTAAAAAGCAAAACAAAACACCAGTTTTTGTTGCAGAATGTGTTGATTGTAACGCAAAACAACCATATACTCTAGAAAAGAGAATGAAAAAAGTAACTCAAGAATAATTGAAATATTAATTAAACTAATTTCTTTTTAATTTCTTTTAATCCTTCTTTTAGTATGACTTTTAATAATTCAATTCTATTGATACTAAAACAATACAAGAGTATCGAATTTAACGAATTATTATCTAAGATTTCTTCGCGTTATACAAATTCTTCTTCTGCTTACTCTGCTTTGAGTAGAGCGCTAAAAAACTTGGATTCGCTAGGACAAGTAAAAAGAAAAGATAGCCGAATTTTTATTACAGATAAGGGTTTAGCATCGATCCATGTTGAAATGAAAGAAAAACTCGTGTTAAAGTTAAACGAGGCTTTCAAAAAGCCACTTGTTAATTTAGAAGAAATTGTTCAATTATTAATCGTGTTATCTGAGAGAGCATCTGAAAGTAATGATTTATTACAAGGTGCAAAAGAATATGCGGAGTTTACTATCGAAGATATTAGTGAATTACAAGACGCGATTACTGAACAACAAGAGTTTATTGAAAAGATGCGTTCGCTTCTAGGTGTACAAGAAGAAAGATTTCGAGAACTAGATTTCAATGATTGTCTTGCAATAGTTTTTGATAAAAAGTTTGTAGAAAAAGCTAGTTCATTTGTAAACGAAAAGATAATTGTTAAAACAAATGACAAAGACTTGTTAGAAAAGATCCCTGAAGTTTGGCAAAAAGATGCAAGTATTATTGTTGACAAAGAGTTTTCAAAAAACATATTTGATATTTTACTTGACAACTCGCTAAGCGAGTTTACTATTTATTTAGAAAATATAAAATGTGTAGCTTCAAAAGGAATGATTACTTGTTATTCTTCACACAAACTATTAAATGAATTTAATAAAAAGTAATGATCGAAAGTTACTTTATTTGTCTTCCGTTGATCGCATCGATTCGAACAACACGTTCTTCACCAGTTTTCTTCTTTAATACGCCTTCCCAAACGGGTAAGAACAAATGTGTAACTTCTTTTACGCTAATATTTTTCCAAACTTTCTTTATCAAATCAACCGCTTCTTTTTCTTCTATGTTTGGACGTAATAGCGGAACACTTTCTACTTCGATGATTGGTCTTTTTCCGATACTAGGCATTATTGCGTGTAATGGGCTAGGTGGTAAATCAATTTTTTCTTTTAGATTGTAAACCATTCGATCTTTTTGTTTTTCTACTTTAACCATGTCTTTTTCAGCTAGTTTTTCAAGAACTCTTTTTACATTTCCTGGTTCCATACCCATGTTCTCTGACAAACTATGAATATCGTGTTTGCTTTCAAGTAGTTTTACAGCAAGTATTTCAGCTTCGTTTAAATGTAGTAATTGTGGTAACCCAACACTTTCTACTAAGCTACCTTTGTTGTCGTGTATGAATTCTCCGGTTTGAGAATTGATATATGCTTCTCCAACTTGGAACGCATCTTTTTGAGAAAAATAATTGTATCTGATTTTGTATAACGTTGCGTACTTCATTCCTAGTCTGTCAACAATTTCTTCTTCACCAAATAATCCTAGTGCTTTCTTTAATCTTAATTTAGCTAATAACAATCTAGCTTGTGCTTCTACAACAGTTGGTTGCAACGCAGTTAACTCTACACTTGCTTCGTATTCTTCGTCGTCATTATCTTCATCTTCGTCGTCATCTGTTTCTTCTTCATCATCTTCGCTATCGTTTTCGTCGTCATCTTCTTCATCGCGGTCTTCAGAATCTTCTTCACTTTCTTCGTTTTCCTCGCCATCTTCGCTTTCAGCATCCTCTTCTTCGTTTTCAGCAGTTTCTTCAGCTTCCATTTCTGCTAGCACGCCTTTGGCATATAATCGTTCTTCATCAAATTCAACGCCTTGTTCTTCGAGTAATTCTTGTACGGTTTCAAAAGCAATTTTCTTTTTGTAAGTACTTTCAAGTGTTTCAATTATTTGTTCGAGTGTTTCAATCTTAATACTAGGATCTTTTTCTAATTTTTTTAGAGTAATTCTCATTGCAAGTAATTCTACTTGTTCTTGACCCATATCGTGTTTAACTTCGATTGTTTCTGCGTCACGACCTTCGTGTTGACTCATTCTTGGTCGAATATTCATTACAAATGCTCTTGCAGTAGTTTCTTGTCGATCGCCTGTTAGCGCTGTTCCTACTGGAAGTGTTTTAATAAAATTTGGTTTCTTGTATGGTGCAGGAATGATTGTCGGAGTTCTTTTTTGAATTGCTTTTACGTCGTCATCAAAAACTAGTTTATGTGCCATTATGACATCTAATTGGCTTAGCACTTTTGAATCAATTGCACTTGGTTGTTGTGTAGCGAATACTAGACTTAATCCTGGACGTCTACCTTGTTTTACATACTCAACAATCGCTTTGCTCGCAGGAGTCTTAGAATTTCCACCAGGAATTAATGTGTGTGCTTCATCAATAAACAACCATGTTGGAGGAACATTTATTTCTACTAAATCTTCTACTCCATTATCTTCAAATTTTCCTGCAGCTTCACGTCTTGTACTAAGTTTTCTTGCAGAAAGTAGTCTTCTTGAAATTATTCCTATTACTAATGCACTTACGGTGTCATCTAAAAAACTTGTATCAAGAATAGTCATTTGGCCTGCTCGCGAAATCATGCTTAATGGAGTTCCTGCTTCGTCAAAAATTCCCCAGCTCTTTGCTGCATCAAATCTACTTGTAATTGCTCTAATTGACTCTGGTTTGTAACCTTTTTCTCGATCGTTTAACTCTGAATCAAATTCTAGACAATTAACTAGATCATCAATTGAATAAGTTTGTTCTTTTCCACGTACTTGTTTTGGATTATCTCCTTTTGTAGTGTATCCTTTTTTTATTTTTTCAAGAACTTTGTCAAGTAACAAACCGGTTGGAGAAAATCGATCCATTCCAAATGTTAGCGCCCAGTCTTCTGCTGTTAACAAAGATGGTTGTATTGAGAAAGTTGAGTTGTAAGTGCTTTTTGGAACGCTGTCTTTCATTCCTACTGGGATGAGTACTTTTAGGTTGTCAAGACCTTGTGGCATTATTTCCCATTCAGCTAATAACTCTAATTCTTTTTCATCTCGATTAGGATGTTTCATACTCCAGAATACTCCAATCGGATCAACAACAACAATTCCTACGTTTTTGTTTTTTAGAGCTAGTTCTTCTGCTAGTACTCCTAGAACATATGATTTTCCGCTTCCTCTGGCTCCGCAAACGAATACAACGTGGGGGTTAAGTCCATCCAAGTATATTGGTGTTTTGCTTAGTTCTTCTTCTCCAACGCGTCCTATGTGTAACCCGCCTTGGTCACCATATTTTTTTAGAACACTTTTCTTTCTTCCGATATATGCGTTCCCGGTTACTTCGTTCATTAAGAAATTTATTTTTGGTTTGATTTTAGTTTTAACGTTAGCATTCTCTGCTTTTAGCGCGTCAAGCTCTGCTTTTTCACCAATTACTTCAGCTTCTTTTTCAAAACCCCATTCAGCGCTAGCCCCTTCTTCTTTTGTTCCGTGTTCTTTTAACAAGTAATCAGCTAAATCGTCTTTTTTAGTAGCTTTGTTTGCTTTATTTTTGATTACATTTTTTATAATATTTTTTTCTAGCGGAGTAGCCTTTGTTTTCTTTTTTGGTTTAATTATTTCTTCTTCGTCAATTTCTACTTTTAAATTTAATTTTCCAGTTACTTCTTTTACTTTTGCAGCAGATCCGGCAGTGATTCCTGCTTCAATGCTTTTTGCAAGACCCTCTTTTACTATTTGGTTGTAATTAGACTTTGATTTCTTGGGGTTAATTTTCTTTTCTAATTCTCTCGCTTTCTTTTCTAAGTCTTTTGCTTGGGCCTTATCTAAAAATAATTCTGGTTCTTCTTCAGATTCATCCTCATCAGAATCTTCCTCATCTTCTGCTTCTTCCTCGTCGTCTTCCTCTTCGTCGTCATCTGTTTCTTCTTCGTCTTCTTCGCTATCCTCGTCCTCTTCTTCGCTTTCGTCGTCTTCCTCTTCTTCCGCGTCTTCTTCAGTTTTTCGTTTTTTCTTTTCTTTTTCACTTAGTTCTTCAGCTTTTGCTTTTAGTTTTTGTTTAGAAGCTTTCTTTTCGTCGTCTTCGCCAAACACGTCGTCGAAGATGTCGTCACTAGTATCAATACTCTTCTCTACACGATCATTGTCATAAACTGAATCTGCCATATTACTCACTTATTATTTCTCTAATTAAGAGGGAGTTTTTGCTTAAAAAACCTTTTCCTCTGCCTTTTCTTTTAAAAAAGAAAAGGTAAGTTGTCAAAAGAAAACTTTGGGGTTATGTTTGCTTTTTTCCATTACCTTTTTAAAAAGAATGAGAACAAATATTATCGTGTTGGGAGTGAACTTTACAAAGTTTTTACTTTGTTGAGTTCGGCAAAACAAATGTTTTGCAAGAGGAGACAAATCACACCGTTTATCGGTTCCCTGGTTTGTCTTCTTTAATTTTATTTCTGTGCTTTCTTTTGATGTGACAAACGGTTGTTTGTAACACCCGTAAAACTTTAGTTTTGTTAGGGAAAAGAAAGTAAAGTTCTACAAAGAAAAACGTGTTATCCTTTAGATAACACTAGTTTATTAGTTTTATTTGTCTGCGCCGTGTACTTTTAACTCATGATTTTCTTTTCGCATATATAGTTTTCTCAAATTGTTTTCAGCGATATCTGCTAAGGTAAAACCTAGTTTATCCGCTAATGCAGAGATATACCAGAGCGCGTCTCCTAGTTCTCCTGCTAAACCTTGTTTGTCTACTTCGCTTAGCACACCGTCTTTGTTTCGGTGAATGATTTTCATTCGCCCCGCGAATTCTCCTGCTTCGCTTACTAAACCAAGCGCATAATAATCTAGATTATTTTCTTTAGAAATAACATTCAAATCAGTTCGCTTAGCTCTTTCTTGATACTCGTCTAAATTCATTTTATCACATCTCCTTAACTTTTTCATAAATTGTTTTCCAATCTTTACACGAAATAACGTTTGATTGATTATTCACATTTGCATGTTCATAAAGAAAAATAGTTCCATTGTATTCTTCACCTAAAAGTTCGGCTATTTGTGGTTTATCATCAATTACTCCAATAAACCGAGAATTATTTTCTTTGATAAATTTTGCTTTCCATTCGTCTCCTTTGTTAAAAGGCAATTCTGATGGCCTACAAATAATTTCTGCTTTTGGAAAATTATTTTGTTCGAGCCATTTTTGTGTTCCGTCT
This sequence comes from Candidatus Iainarchaeum sp., assembly GCA_018651445.1. Classification (GTDB taxonomy): domain Archaea; phylum Iainarchaeota; class Iainarchaeia; order Iainarchaeales; family JAAZKV01; genus JABIDZ01. The sequence continues at coordinate 26,911 of JABIDZ010000089.1, forward strand.
TTTACTTTGTCTGGCCTTGTTGTTGTATACGCTGAAATGGGTATGATTTTACTAATCTTAGTCAGATATGTATTTGCTCCGTCAATTAATGGGAGTTTCGTTTGTAGTTCATTTGAAAATCTTTGTTCTTCCATCCAAGCTTCTGCTTCTTTTGTTTGCCAGTAAGGTACATTTTGTGTGTATCTATATTTAGCAATCAATTGGTTTTGTGAAAGATTTTCAGGATTTCCAAATAATTTTTGCATTGTGCCTACCCAATAACCAATTGTCCATGAAAGTGTTTCATCAATATCTATTGCTAGTCCGGGGATCATTTTATCAGTTAAGTTGTAATCCAAAACAGTTATAATTAGAAATGTAGAGTGAGTAATAATCAACAATCAGTTCTAATCTCTAAGTTTATTAGAGCGAAATCTATATGAATAGTTTATTTTGTTTCTAGATTGTGTAGAAAACTAGTTGAATTGATCTTTACACGCTTGTGCATACGAGTTATATGCGGTGGAAACAGCATTTCTACAACTTTCAATTGCTTCGCCAGTCTCGCCGTTACAATTTGAAGCAGAAATCTGTAACATGGCATCATACATCGAACCACATTCTTTAAGCATAGCAGTGTTAATTGAATTTACTTTTGATTCCAATTCATTGATTTCAATTTGCATTGGCTGGGTAAGTTCTGCGATTGTTTTGTCTTGGTCTGCATTGTGTATTGCAAGATTGTTCATTTGTGTAAAAACAATTAGGAACAATAATAGAATTATTACGATTTGCACAATTATTACTTTCATTAATTTGTCCATAGATTATGTTGATTTTTATTATATTTAAAGATTGTGCCGTTCATCAATTTTTCGTTGTAAAAATAGGGGCTGCTAAAAGCGCCCAAGTGCTGCCGGCTTGCCGGCAACGCAGAGTGAGGACGTCGAAAAAAAAGTTCAAATCTTTTTGTGATTCTCTCTCTTTGAGAGACCAATTTTGTCACATCTATTAGAACTTTCATATATAAATATGTTGTGTTATTTAACATAAATTGTAGTATTATTTTATGTCGCTTGGTAATTGTGTTAGCAAGTGATCTCGTACATTGGATGCCACTATTGGAGTATTGTTCAAAGTCATTGTTATTAAATATTCGTTTGAACTCCATGCGATATAATAAAGGTTTCTTACATCTCCGTCGTCGTTGTAGTATAACTTGCTTGTCCCATAATTGACGGTGTAAAAATTGTTTTCATTATGTTGTGAGTTGGATTTCATGAATTCAACTGCAGTATTCAGATTTTCTCTATTCTCGAATTTCATTATGTTAACTATATTTGAACAAAAATCTCCATTTGTACAAATACCATTTGGATCACTAAAATTATATTTGACTGAAATTACTTTATCTATTCCTTGGATCTGTGCTTTTATTGTATCGGGATTACAGTTCCATGCGTATTGACTGCTGTCATTTAGATAAACTCCCGAATCGGTAATATCAGGTAGGAATGAATGTAGTTCTGCATCTCCACAGTAAGTGTTTGTATCCGGGCCGAAGCATCCAAACACTAAAACAAAAAGCAACAATGGAACTATTACAAATATCTTTTTCATTTAAATCAATATATATTTGTTATTTGTATTTTTAAAAGTTTGCTTTAACGAGTTAATTCATCAATTTTGCTTTGAATTGCTTCTCTGCTGATTCGATTGAATTCGTTTGATGTTTCCCAAAAGCGCATAAGACTATTTTGGGATGAGCGGTAATTTGTAATGCCTTTTGCATTCCAATAACAACCGGTTTCATCTATACAATTGACTCCAATATTTGTTTCATCAAAAGAATACTGTGATGGGATTGCTCCACAAGCACCAGTATACGGATCTTCTTGATAGTAATCTTCAAAATTATTGGTTATGTTTTTTGCACATGTGATAAAGTTGTTAAAATCTTCAAATCGAGGAACTTGTGTATTTAAGTCACCTGAACACCATGTTGGGCAACCCGTAATATCCACATTTGGTCGATTACTTAAATCCATGGTCGCCATTGTATTCGAATATTCATCACTTAGATTTGCAAATGCGTGCCCAAACTCATGAACTAACATTTTTGTTGCTAAGGTTTTTTCGCTAACGGGTCCAGCTACGCGGCTCATCAACACTCGATTACTTCCACCCAAACCAAGCATTTCTATACCATCAAAATCTAAGATTGTTATTACAATTCGAGAATTTGTCATTCTTGCTATGTGATTGGCTCGGTTTACACAATTCTCTCCGCTTCCATGTTGAGTATTTCCCGTAGGATAACAGTTCAGATTAAAATCCGTATAATATACATTGAATTCATTGATGTTTTCTTTTAATGGAGAATAAGCAAAAAGACCATTGTGGTCTGCAAATTTATCAACAAATTTTTCCAAGTCCGATTCTATTAAACTAGGATCCGAATATTTGTTAAACACAAATAATAAATTAATTTGATCCTTGTTGGAACCATTTTCCATGAATATGTTGATTGGAATCGTGCCACAATCAGCTAAACAGATTTCAGATGTTTCGTTAGCACCACAATTTAGATTTCCACAGTATTCATAATCTCGTATTTCTTCTTTTGGCTGGTTTATTAATTTTTGATAATTAAACTGATTGTATATGTGTAATATCTTTTCATCAGTACTTATTTCTTCAATGTTGTAGTCATACTGAATATCGAACGCGCCAGTAAAACTAATTGTTTGATCATCGTAGTAATTAACATCTAGAATTATTGTAGAATTGTCTTCTAAGTTGGTAAGCGTTAAATTTGTTTCAGTTATTTTCCATGAATAATATTGTGTGCCAGGTTCTGGAATAGAATACCATGTGTCAAATATTGTGTTCGTATTTGAGCAATCTTCTGGGCAGTTTTGGTAATTCTCATTGTCATTACATAACTCGTCTCCGCAAAAAGATCTTTCATAACATCCCAAAGTTGAAAAGAGAAACAGCACCAGAATTAGGATAGTAACCAAACTATATGTCTTCATATTTTAATGAAGTACTTTGGAATATAAATAATTAACTTTTATTATGGTGTGGGCGGGTGATGATATTGGCAGGATTATTCGTTTAGTGCATTTTTGTATTGTTTTTTGAATCGTTTGACTAGTAGTTTTGCTAGTGCAGACCCAGAGTTTTCTTTATTGCATTTGTCTAGTGCCTTGAAGTATTTTGCTTTTTCTTTTGTTTTTATATCAATCATTTGGTATCCGTTTTGATGTATTATGTAATTCATTATTACTCGGCTTGTTCGGCCGTTTCCATCTTGGAATGGATGAATTTTTACAAATTTCCAGTGTGCCCATGCGGCTAGTTCTAACGGATGTAGTTTTGACTTTAATTTGTGATACTCGGCAATATAATTTTTCATATCTGTCAAAACATATTTTGCCGGCGTGGTTTTGAAGTCTGCGTTTCGTACATAGTTGTCTCGTGTTTTATAGTGCCCAGCAATATGTGGTTTTGTGTCTTTGAAATAGAGTTCGTGTAATTTGTGAATAAATTTATCAGATAGTCTCTCTTTTGACTCTTTAATATAGTTCAAAACTTTTTCAGCGTTTTTTGCTTCAAGTATATCTTCTAAGTCTTTGTTTGGTGCAAGATTTTCTTCTAAGATTAAAGCAACTTCCTTTGCTGTTAATGTGCTACCTTCAATAGAGTTTGAATTGAAAACAAATGTATTTACAAAGTTCTGCCCGAATTGTTCTTTACCGGTTGGATTAAGTTTGTTGAATCGTTTTATGAATGCATTGTTAATTTCATCAATTTCATTTATTTCAATGTTTGTTAAATAGTGGAAACCAAAAATTTTCTTTCGTTCTTTTTCAATTTCTTTTTTGAAAGAAATAAATAATGATTCTAATGTTTTCTCAGAAGGTTTTTGTGTTCCAATATATTTTCGGAATTGTTTTCTTGTTTTGTTTGGAAGAGTAATTGATTCAACGAGGTAATAATATATATTTTTGCCTCTTCGCGATTCTGCTAAATAAACCATAATAATATGTTACACAAAACAATATATAAATCTATGTGTAACAGAAGAAAGTGTGTAACAAGCGCAGAGTGAGGGATTTGAACCCCCGCTCCCGGTAGGGAACCCGCTCTCAAGGCGGGCGCGTTTGACCACTCCGCCAACTCTGCATAATACTTGGAATCGTGAGGGTTTTTAAATTTAGCGAAGAGCAAAAAACTAGCTTTCTTTCACTCTACAAATTAATTTTTATATTGTTTAGCTCCACTTATAAAAGGTGGTATAATGACTGAATTAAATCAAGTTTACAAGTGCAAGGTTTGCGGTAATATCGTGAATGTATTACATAGAGGCATGGGAGAACTAGTTTGTTGTGGTGTTCCAATGGAATTACAAGTAGAGAAAACTGGTGAAGAAGGAAACGAAAAACACAAACCAATAATAGAAAAAACAGATAGCGGAACGGTAATTAAAGTTGGTTCTGTGGATCATCCAATGGAAGGAGCTCATCACATAGAATGGATAGAAGCGGTTGTTGGCGACAAGGTTTTGAGAAAGAATCTAAAAGTTGGCGAAAAACCCGAAATGAAGTTATGTGATGTAGAAATAACTTCTGCTCGCGCATATTGTAATATGCATGGTTTGTGGAAAAGCGATTAGGTGGTATAATGGACAAACAAAGAATACAAAATGTTCTTCGAAGACTAGAAGACTTAGCAGATAATCTTGAAAAAGAATCTGTGTATTACCGAAAAAGCATTAAAGAAATCAAGGATGAACTAAAAGAAGAAGGCTTTCTCTAGGGAAAGCTTTTTTACATTCCAAAGCTTAGGAAAAAGAAGATAACTAGTATTATTGATCCAACAATTAAGAGGATTAATAATATTCCTATTGCGCTGATTATGAATTCTCCGATTCCGCGAGACACTTTTTCATCGGGTTCTTCAAGAGAATAATCGGGCACTATTTCTGGTTCGCGTATTTCTATCTTTGGTTTTCGTATCTCTACTTTAATCTTTTTCTTTACTTTCTTTTTTATTTCTCTAACAAAATCGCTTGGCCAAGGCTCTTCTATCTTTTTTGGATTCAACCAATCAAGTTGCCAATTAAGTGGTTTTGTAATAAAGTCGCTTGGTAATGGTTTTTCAATTTTTTCATATTCTAACCACGGAATTTTTATGTCTTGGTATGGATTTGCTTTTGATTTTCTA
>JABIDZ010000127.1 GCA_018651445.1 Candidatus Iainarchaeum sp.
ATTGTTGTTAACAAAGAAGATCTTAAAAAGATCAAAGTTATCCCAGTTAAAAGTTTAGTTGATGTTTTAGAAGTTGCTCTACAAAAAGGCGCAAAGAAAAAGAAATTAGTTTCTCAACTAAAAAAAATAATTAAAATCGAACGACCTAGTTTGTTGAAAAACATTGCAAGAAAAAGTGTTGCTTAAGAAAATAACTTTATGCGAGCAAAGTAATTCTTCCTTGTTTTAGAATAAATTGTTTTTTCTTTCGTTCAACTTCTTTGTTGTTCTTTACAAAGATTATTGATTGTTTTCGTTTGTTAACAGTAAGTACACGTCCCATGATGTTTCCTTCTTCATCACTAACGTTCACTCCAATCAAAGCGTTTGTTACGCGTTCTCGGATATCAAATACATTACTTATTTGCATTGTAACAATTAATGCAACTAGTGACGCCATTATGTTTGCTGGGAACCATTCAAGTCCTGCTTGGCTCAAAAACACAAGTGTTCCTGCATCAAATATTGCCCATAAAGCAATTATTGATACTCCTTGCAACAAGTACTTTCCTAGTTTGTAAGCTTTGCGATCATACAAACAATCAATTGCTTTTCCAACTAAAAGCAAAATTCCTGCTAATGCTAGGAAAGGAAGTAATAAGCGTGACGCAGAAATCAAATCAATTCCAATATCTACAAACGCAGAAGAAACTAATTGTAGATAAGCTAACCAAATACCAAAAAATGGTGAGAGCAATGCACCTACATACATTACAACACTAATTCTTTGTTCAGAAATGCTTGTTGTGATAACTCTAAATGATCTAATAATTCGATCTTCTATTCCAAATCCTTTGAGTAATAAATATGCTCCCAAAATCAAAGCAATTGCTTGCAAAGAGTATTGTCCTAAAGCAACAAATGCTAATAGCAACAAACCAGGTATTCCAAGAACCAAGCGAGAAACACTAGGATCTTTCAAAACTTCTTTTATAGTGTAAAAAGTTGATTCAACTGCTTGTGCTTGTCTAATTATTACTTGTTCTGTTGAAATGATTTTTGCACGAGATTGTAATAGAGGAGTAACTTGTGCGTCCTCGGCTCCATCTGTTACAAGAATCCATCCATCAATAATATAATTTTTTTGTAAAAGATCTAATTGTCGGCTAATCTCTTTATCTGATTTTAGGCCAATTTTACCTACGCCTGTGAGTGTAGCAATTTCGACGTTCTTAAACTCTTTTTTTGCTTCATCCAACTTTTTTATTGCAGCAAACATGGTATTTGCGTCACTTTCTGTCGGATCAGCTAAAATTAGTTTTTGTGCAGCCGCTAGGGTATTCTCTTTTCCGATTACAGGCCCCCTAACTTTGGTTTTTCGACCTAAATCGTTGTCTCGATCGACACAAACAACAAAAATCTTTTTCTTCATACTACCACTAAAATTATATACTCTAAGTAATTCTTATATATAAACCAGTATTAAATATAATAGGAAACAAGACAGTGATAAAATGGCCGGACCAAATTTCAAATATATTATTTTCTTAGCGATTTTAGTAATAATATTACTTATTGCAGGATCGGCTTTGAGCTATGCTGATTTTTTAACATCTAATATCTATTGGATAATACTTTTAGTAATATTTTTAGTTATTATTTGGCGACATGATTTTATTATACAACTACTAGATTACCAAAGAGCAGTAGTATACAGATTCGGAAAAGTTAATCGTGTGGGCGGGCCCGGATGGGCGTTTATTTGGCCAGCAATGGAGTCGTATGCGCTTGTAGATCTTAGAACAAAAACAATTGATGTTCCGCAACAAGAAGTTGTAACAAAAGACGGTATCGAACTCAAAGTAGATGCAGTAATTTACTTGAAAGTAAAAAAAGATAATCAAAGTGTTGTTAACTCTGTAATCGAAGTAGAAGACTATGTTCAGGCAGCAAAACTATTTGTTGTATCATCGGTTCGTGACGTTGTTGGTTCAATGACTTTAAGCGAAGTAATCTCAAATATTGAAACTATTAATACTCGTGTAAAAGTTAATTTGTCGACGATTTCTCAATCATGGGGAATTACTATTGATTCTGTAGAAATAAAGGATGTGCAAATCCCTGATACTGTGCTTGATGCGATGCACCAAGAAAAAGCGGCTGTACAACAAAAGCTTGCTCGAATGGAAAAAGCTTTGGCACATAAAGCAGAAATCGAAGCAGTGAAAGAAGCAGCTTCTGGCCTTGATCAAAAAGCACTTACTTATTATTACATTCGCGCAATCGAAAATATGTCTAAGAGTAAAGGAAGCAAAGTATTTTTCCCTGCAGAGTTTTCTAACTTAGCAGGGGCATTGTCGGGCGGAAAAGTTGCGATCCCCTCTGGTGGCGGAACTGAGTCTGAGAAATACAAAAAAGTACTAAAAGACTATATCGATGCAGCGGTAAACAAAACAAAACCTGCAAAAAAGAAATCTACTAAAAAGAAATCAAAGAAAAAAACAACTAAGAAAAAAGCTAAAAAGAAAAAGAAGAAATAAACTAATTAAAAAGAATTTCAAGTTCTATTAAAATAAGATAAAAAATAAAGTGATTTTCACTTTACTTTTTCAAATGCTTTTGCGAAATCAGTTAGTTCTGTTTGGATTTCTTTTATAGTGTCTGCTAAAACTTTGCTAGGATTAGCTGCTTTTAGAACAATTCTTGATTTTGTGTCAATTGGATGATCTAATTTGTATGCAACGAATTCAACTTCTTTTTTCTCAGCTAATCTTTCTTTCAAAAGATTTGGTAAAGTATGTCTTTCTCCTTCGATATAAAATTCTAAAGTATCTTTTTTATTTTCAATTACTTCTATTTTCATCTTTGTCCACCTCTAAAATTATCTCGTCTGTTATTAGAATCATTTCTAAAATTTCTTCCGCCAGAACTTTCGCGTCTGTCTCCTCCGCGTCGGTCATCGCTTCTTCGATCGTTGCTTCGGCCACCGCGTCTGTCTCCTCCGCGTCCGTTTCGATCAAAACGATTATTTCTTGGGGGACCATCGTCTCCAACATTTGTTTGCTCAAACCATTTTCTTTGTTCTACGTGCCCGCATTCAAAACAAGCTAGTTTGTCATTTGAAAATTTTAATTCG
>JABIDZ010000073.1 GCA_018651445.1 Candidatus Iainarchaeum sp.
AGTTTTTTCAGTGGTCGATATTACTCAGAGAAGAGCTTTTTCAGCAGAGCTTTTTGAAAAGGAGACATATCATGTAAATCTCAATGATCCTATTGGTCAGATTTATTTGAAAGGTGGCGATGTGTTTTGTGTTTTTGAAAACAATTCAAAACTATTCATTAAAGGTGATGAAAGCTTGGCCATACTAAAAGATGGATTTTTTTATTATGATCGGGGCGAAGACTTGGTGTTGAAAGAAAACGCGGGAAAGTTTTCAAACGGATTCTTTGCTGTTTTGAAGAGTTTGGGTGAACCAGTTTATTGTGAAGATGATTCTGCAGAAAAAAACGGGTTTTATGACGTTTTGACTAGTATATTGCTCCAACAAGCTTTAGACAAAACAAATTAGTTTTTACTATTGTTTTTTAAAGTTTGAAAAACACATTATTTCATGCATAAACCGTGGGTGCGAAAATTTGAAGGACTTAGTATTCGTGCAGTAATGAAACCAAATTCGAGTGCAAGAGAATGGTCGCCTGAGCGAATGAAAAAATTTACTGAATGGTTAACGCCAGCGGGTCGAGAATTGGTTCTTAAGTTATATCGAGGGCACGGTCGGTCGTTAGGTCCTGATGAACATGCCAAAGCAGTATGGAAACTTCCAAAACACATGGAAGAATTATCACAATATGCTACTGCTACAAAGATGAGTGCACAGCTAAAAGCGGAAAGAGCTCGAAAACCAAAGCGTTAAATAACTTTTTAGAAATTAATTCTTGTATGAATTATTATAGTATTCCAACTGACGAAGGCGGGATGGACAAAAACAAGGGTTGTGCGAAAGCACCAGCTTTTCTATTAGATCTTTTCAAGGTGAAAGGAAAAGAATTTTCTTTGCAAGGAGAACTCGAAGAAAAGCAAGAACAGATCTACACACAAGCAAAAGAAATTTTTAAAAATGATGACTCAACACCCAAAGTATTTTTTGGTGGAACACACGACATTACAGGGTTTACTGTAAAAGCGTTTGCAGAAAAAAATGAGAACGCAAAACTATTGATTTTTGATGCACACGCTGATTGTGAAGACGCCATTTCGATTACGACTCATGAAGATTTCGTTCGAATGCTAATCGAAGAGAAAATCATTAAACCAGAGAACTTGTTGATTATTGGCTTACGACATGTTTCAGAAATAGAAAAAGATTTTCTAAAAGAACATAAAATCAAAAACTTTTATTTCGAAGAAATCGAAGAATCTATTGGAGCAATCTCAAAAATAACCGAAGCTTTTGTTAGAAATGCAGAAGAGTTATATGTTTCTTTTGATGTTGATGTGCTCAATAGTGAAAAAATGCGTGCAACTGGCGAATTGCCCGAGGGGGGCCTTTCAAACGAACAAGCAGAAGTCTTACTTACAATTTCGCTCCCAAAAGCAAAAGTAATTGATCTAGTTGAATTCAATCCCGAAAAAATAGCTTTAAACGAAGAAAAACTGCTTTTTGAGCTATTTAACAAGTATTTTAAATAAAACTAACAAGAATATCTCTAATTGGCGAGCAAAGGTGAGCCAGTTTTAGTGCAGGTTTTGCCAATCAAGCAAAACTATAGTTTTGCGGATGTCGCAAACTTTGGTTTGCAACATGGCAAAAAGTGCTGGTGAGAAAGAAATGGCTTATGTAAAAGACTTTAAATGGAAAGAAGGAATGACTGTACTAGATTTCACTGAACAATTAGCTAGTGTTGGTTATCAAAGTGTTGAGCTAAAAAGAGCTAGTGATGTTTTTGTCAAAATGAAGAAGGATAGTGCAAAAATATTTCTAACATTTACTTCAAACATGGTTACTTCGGGCCTTCGAGGTTTCTTTGCTCAAACAATCAAGCTAGGGATGGCAGACATAATTATTACTACTGCGGGTGCAATCGAAGAAGATATTATGCGTGCAACCGGGGAACAATTTGATATTGGTAGATTTGAGTCGGATGACGTTGAATTACACGAACAAGGAACTAATCGAATCGGAAACCTATTAATCAAAAATGAGAGTTATATGAACTTTGAAAACTTTATGACAAAAGCACTAGGTGAATTATACAAAAAACAAGCTCGGTGGACTGTTAGCGAACTTGTTCGCGAATTAGGGTTAATGCTTGATGATGAAGACTCTTTTTTGTATCAAGCAGCAAAAAATAATATACCCGTTTTTTGTCCACCTATAACTGATGCAGGAATTGGTTTTCATTTATTTATGTTCCAACAAGATCATCCAGATTTTGTTGTTGACGTTGTAAAAGACTTTGGAAACATTTTGTTTTCAACTTCTCACGATGAAAAGAAAGGAGTTATTGCTCTTGGAGGAGGAACTTCAAAACACCACGCAATTCTTTGCACTTTACTTTCGGGCGGAGCCGATTACGCAGTTTACATGACTACTGCGCACAAAACTAGTGGTAGTGTTGGCGGAGCAACAACAAACGAAGCAAAATCTTGGGGAAAAGTAAAAGACGAGTCAGATGTAGCAACCGTGAAGGGTGACGTAACAATAATGTTCCCGCTTGCAATGATAAATGCGTTAGAACAATTACAAAAAGAAAATTTACTTAAAGTAGTTAACAAAGATGTTGATGAAAAAATTAGTTTAGATGAAGCTAAAAAGAATTTAGAGGGATAAAGTGGAAAAAGCAAAATTTGTCTTGTCAAAAAGCAAAGTGCTCTCACAATATGAAAAATTGAAAGAGCTTACTCCATTAATTTCTTATAGTTCAAAAACAAACCAGTTAATTACTCCAATCTTAGAAAAAGAAAGCGACGCAATGTTCAGTGTTCACTTTGAAAATGAATTAAAACACATAAACGATTTGTCGCGGGCAATATTTCTTGCACAAGCATGGAACGAAGAAAAGATTTCTGAGTTAACTAAAAAAGGAATTACTTGGTTTATTGTTGACAACCATGCAGATCTCGCAACAATGAAATCATTTTTAGAAAAAAATACTCCGAAAGAAAAAATTAATTTGCTTTTAAGAATTAAGTTAAAAGAAAGAACTCTAAAAACAGAGCGATACTTTGTTTTTGGAATGCCTTTTCGTGTTGTGAACGAACAGATTAAATTGATTAGAGAAAATGAAAAGATAAATTCAAAACTTTCTACGCTAGGAGTTCATTTTCATAGAAAAACACAAAACATGAGTGAATGGGATCTTGACTATGAATTAAGTAATATCATTCTCCCAGAAACTTTTGAGCGTATTAATTTGGTGAGCATTGGTGGAGGATTGCCTTCGTATTATGCTAATACAAATGTTGATGTTGTTGACGGAGTATTTGAAAAAATAAAAAAGCTAAGAGCTTTTCTAAAAGAAAGAGATGTTAAGATAATGATTGAGCCAGGAAGGTTCATCGCAGCACCCGCAGTTAAACTAGTCACAAAGATTATTGGTGTGGACAGCAACAACATTGTAGTAAATGCATCTGTTTACAATACTGACATGGATGCAATACTTGTTCCGGTAAAACTTTTAATTGAAGGAGAACTAGAAAAAGATTCTGGCGATGCAGATGCATTTATAGTAAAAGGGTACACGCCTTGTTCAATGGATTTATTTAGATACCGCGTTTATCTAAACGAACCCAAAGTTGGTGACCAACTAGTTTTTTTAAATGCGGGCGCGTATAACTTTACAACAGATTTTTGTGATTTAGAAAAATTAGAAACATGTGTGGTTGAATGAAACAAAAACAAATAGAAAAAGAAATCGAAGCGATTAAAAAAAGAAATAAAAAAGTCGAAGCCGATAAAGCTTGGGAAACTAGCAATGCTAGAAAACTAATTATTGGTGTGTTAACCTATATTGTAATTGTTGTTTTCTTTGTTTTAGCTGAACTGCCAAACCCATACGTTAACGCGTTTATTACGGCATTTGTTTTTGTGGTGTCAACATTATCTATGCCTTATTTCAAAAAGTATTGGGTAAACAAATTTTATAAAAACTAATTAGTTTCTTTTTGTTTTTCTAGTTTTTGGGATAATCCTGCCCTCTTTGTCTGTGACTTCAGTATAGTGTGGTCCAATATGTCCGCCCCGTTGAATTACTATTTTTGGAAATTTTTTCATTGCAAATAATGCTTTGATAGATCCTCTATGCATAATACTATTGTTTTTCTGGAGAATAAAAAGCTTTGTTTGTGAGGGACCAAATCACTAAACTTAAATACAAGCTTTTCGTATTATTGTCATGTCATATTTAGTATTAGTTCGTCACGGAGAAAGCCAGTGGAATCTTGATAATAAATTCACGGGGTGGGTTGATGTTCCTTTGAGTAAACAAGGAGTCAAAGAAGCACAACGAACAGCAAAAGCACTAAAAAAACTAAGTATTGACATTGCATACACGTCAAAGCTTGAGCGAGCACAAGAAACGCTAATGATTATTCTTTCACAACAAAAGAAAACAGGAATTTTTTTACACGAAGATCGGCACGAAAAACGTTGGAGCTTGCATCCACACGAGTTTGAGAAAAATGAAATACCCATTTATTCTGATGAAGATTTAAACGAGAGATACTATGGGAAATTACAAGGAAAAAACAAGGATAAGATTAGAAAAGAGTTCGGAGAAAAACAAGTGTTTGCATGGCGACGAGGATTTAGCGATAAACCGCCCGGAGCCGAATCGCTAAAAGATGTGTATCATAGAACAATCCCGTATCTAAAAGACACTATCTTGCCACAATTAAAAAAGAGAAAAGATGTGTTAGTTTCGGCACACGGAAATTCGTTAAGAGCGATAATAAAGTTTTTAGACAAGATAAGTGACGAAGAGATCCCTAACTTAGAACTTCCGTTTGGAACACCAATAATTTATGAGTACAAACAACACACTCTAAGAAGAGTTCACAAAGAATTTACATTTGACAGACCGATTGAGTGGTAATTATGTTAGTTCAAATTCGTTGACTGAGTCAATTTTAATTGTTCGGTCACAAACTTTATTTAGATGAAAACTTTTTGTTTTTGGAAAAGAAACATTAAATACTTTCTTACCGCGGTTTTGAACTTCTTTAATTGCAGGAACGAAATCTGCATCATTTGAAATAATTATTGCGATATCGAATCTATCTTTAAATGCATTTGATATCAAATCAACTGCAAGTTTTACATCTACGCCTTTTTCAACTTTTCCGTTGCCACGTTTTTCTAGCCGGCCAAGAAATAGCATTAGTTTTGGAACTTTTTTTATTTTTGCCAGAAAGCGTTGTTGTGCTTTGTATGCATTTAAATTTTCTTTACGGTTTATCGGTGAAGTATAATAGAATATTTGTTGCAGTTCATTTTCAGCGATAAGTATTTTTGATAATTTTTTAACATCTATTTTTGTTATGTTAAAACTTTTCTTTAAAGAGTGATAAAAGTTGCTTCCATCAATAAAAATTGAAATCTTATAAAAATAGCCTGCCGTTGACCCAGCAATGGCAGGGAGATAATTAATTATTAATGTGTTTATTGTTCTTAAAAAACTATCTTTTAGCATTTGAAAATTGAATTACTGTGCGTTTAAAAAGTTGTTTAATAGTTCGTTGATTGTCAAATAAATTTAAATAGTTTGGGTTATACATTAAATTAGATGATTGAAGACATTGCATTAAATTATTTTCGTGGACTTGGAAAAGCAGAGAAAAAACAATTAATTAAACGTATTTTTGACTCGTTAAGTGAAGCAGAAAAATTAGATATAGCTAAATTGATTGTAGGCAAGAAATAAAGGCATTTGAGTGAAAGCAAGTCAAATCCTTTTTAAAGCTTTGCTTGTGTATTTTCTTTATTGGTGAGCAAAATAGTCTTATTTAATTTAAGGCCGTTAAGCAAATTTCTTAGGTGAATTAATGTCAACAAGATCAAGAGATACAAGTCGGTTCAAAAAAACCAAAGCGCGACAGCGATGGAAATGGACTAAAAAGAAACAAAGACGTAGAAAAAGAAA
>JABIDZ010000038.1 GCA_018651445.1 Candidatus Iainarchaeum sp.
GCTTTTTGTAAATCAAATTCTAATGAAAAAAGTATTTTTGATAATGCTTTTCCAATGAACAAAAATTTTGTGCTAAAACTTTTAGCACGATCAAGCGGGTAAAGCATCATTACTGGAGTCTTAGTCATTTCATCAGCTCTTTAATTTGTTCTAATGAAACTTTTTTATTTACAAGTTCAGTTACTTTTCGTTTATCTGAATAAAATAATTTCATGATATAACCTATCTCATCAAGATCTGCAATGTTTTTGTCACGTAACCATTCAAGAATTTCTTTTCTTTCTTTTAATTCGATTTCAATTTCTTCTTCAGTTAAGCCGGTGTGTAAGTTAAGTAGAGTAAGTAGTTTGGTTGGACGATTTAATTGTTCCCACGTATCGCTTCGCGGCATCCACTTAAATATAGTATTAACTTGTAGTCCTTTTCCTGTACTAGTTTGTTCTATTTCGGCGATTTCAAAGGTTCGTCTTTTATTTGTTTTTCGGTCTCTGAATTGAACAACAATTAAATCAACTAATTCGATTTGCATTAATGGAATACTCATTGGGGGTTCAGCTAATCTTCGTAATACTTGGTATGCAGAGTTTGCGTGGATCGTTGAGTAAATACTATGTCCGGTTTCGATAGCTTCCATTAATACTTCTGCTTCTTTTTTTCTTCGCATTTCACCAACTATTATTCGATCAGGTCGCATTCGTAGAGATGTGATTAAACAGTCAAGCATAGTAACTTCTCCAAGTCCCTCTGGATTTGCTGAACGAGTTATCATTGGGATCCAATTCCAATTCAAATATGTTGGTAATACAATTTCGCGTACATCTTCAATTGAAATTGATCGGTGATATGAAGGCACTAACGCTAGTAGCGTGTTTAATGTCGAGGTTTTTCCGCTTGCAGTTCCTCCACTTACAACAATATTCATTTCGTATTGTATTGCTAGCCACAAAAGCGCTGCCATTTCACTTGACATAGTGTGTGCTTTTCCAACAAAGTCTACAATAGTCCAAGGTCTTCTAGCAAAACGACGAATAGTTAATGTGTTTCCTTCTGCGGTAATAGGGAAGAGTGTTGCGTTTACTCTGTCTCCAGATAATAAGTGTGCATCAAGAATTGGACTTAGCACAGTAATTTCTCTACCGATTTTTCTTCCAATCTGAGAAGAGTAATTCATTATTTCATCTTCGGTTCCAGGGTAAAGATTTGTTTTTAACCAACCGTGTATTCGATGGTAAACAGTAATAGGTGTTCTTGAAGAATTAATTGCTACTTCTTCTAACATGTCGTCTCCAAGAATAACTTCGATTGTTCCAAGGCCATACATTTCGTGTAAGACAACTCCACTCAGAGTATCTAAATCTTCTTTTGTACTAGTTGGAAAATATTTTTTTAGATGTTTTTGTGATTCTTCAAAAAATCTTGTTTTTAATAAATGTGATTTTTTTGGATCCGTAATTTCTTCTAATTCTATAGGCATTGTCTCGGCTATCTCGTCTTTTATGAAATCTAAAAACTTTTTTGTGTATTTTCCAATTGCTGGTGTGTCAATTGTGTATACCGGTCTTACTTCTTCTTGTACTTGAACAACAGAAATTTTTGTATAAACATGGTCTATATCAAGGGTGTAAGAGTCCAAGATTTCTCCGCTTGGTTTCTTCGTTATCTTTGATATAACTTTTGTTGTTAATTCGAGTTGTGGCTTTTTACTCAAGCTAGTAGGGTAATAAATTTTTATAATCCCGTAGTCTTCAAACACTTTTGCAATATCTTCGGCTACATTGTATGGAATGTTTGCAATCTTTGCTATTTTTCCAGAATCTATTTTGTGGAATTGTTCTAGTTGTTCAAACATTGCGTCAATTGGTGTTTTGATATTTACTGTTTCGGGTTCGCCTTCTTCTTCAATCGTTTCTGCTAAATCTTTGCTAGATTTATTTTCGATAACTTTATCTGAAGTTATTGCTTTTACAATTTTTTCTTTCTTTTCATCCGTTTCTTTTTCTTGTTTTAGTTTTGTATGGTCTACAAACTTTTCTTCAAAGTCTTTTGCAATTGGTTCTTCTATTTCGCTTGTTTGTTCCCAATCGAATTTATCTATCGATTTTGGGGTTTTGCCAAATTCACTAGATTTTATTTTTTCTTCACCTTTCACTTCGTCTTTTAACCAGTTTAATCTGTTGTCTTCGTCGTGTTTCCATTTTGGATGTTCGACAAATGCGGGTTTAGGATTATTTAATTTGTTGTGTTCAAATTCCATGGCTTGTCTTTGTCTTGCAAGACTCTTATCTAAATCGTTTTTCCCAATTGCAACATACTCTTCAAAATCAGCGGGCGTGGGTTCTTCTATCTTGCTTCTGTTTTCCCATGAGAATTTTTTTGTTTCGTTTGTTCTTCCTAAAAACAATTTTTCATCTGCTTTGTCAAACGCAATTTTACTTTCTACTTTTTTTTCTGGAAGAATACTTGGTTTAGCGTCTTGTTCGATAATAGGTTTTGTTAATTCTTTTAATTTATTAAATGCATTTTCTTGTGCAATAGACACAGTGCCGTCTGTGAGCAAAGCATCTTCTGTCCCCTCAATTTCTTTTACGGAGTGGAGTTTGTCATAAATAGCTTTTTCTTTGTCCAAAACGATATTCGCTGTTTTATCGTTTGTTTGTTTGCTTTCTTTGCGCTTTTTGTCGAAGTTTTTTAAAAATTCGGCATCGTTTTCAGAAACACCCATAGTTATACCATTCTTTTAGGAAAAATCCCGTGTTATAATTAGTTCATTCTTGTTTAATAATTTGCCTTTTGGCTAATTTTAAGGGTTTAATTAAGTTTAATAATAACTTAATTCTTATTTAGCATATGGTTACGTTGCAAGAAGCAGATTTGTCAAAATTAGAATTATTGCTCAAAAAAAAGATTGGCGAAAATGCGTCAGTGAAAAAAAGCGAACCAAAATTTGATGAGATTCAAAGGATATTATCTCGAGACAATAATGTTGAAGTTGAGTTAAATCGAAGCATTTCTTCGTTTGAAGGGCAAAATATTATTTCGTGTGATAGTTCTAATACAAAAGAGATTATGGTTTCTCTAACAAAAAAAATAATTGCGTATGGGAAGTCGCCAGTTCTTGTTTTAACTTCAGTAAATTATTTGGTTATGCAGAAATTATTAGAAGAAAAAAATATCTCGTTAAAAAACGTGTTTATTATGGACACAGTAACAAAAAATATTTTAAATGAAAAAGATACTTTGCAAACAAAATTTATTGATTCTCTTAGAAACCTAACACAATTACAAATAAAGATGCTTAAATTGATTGAAAAAAACAGTAACCTAATTTTTGTATTTGATTCATTAAATGTACTCGAATTGTATCATGAAGAAAAAATAATTTTCAAATTTGTTTATTCTTTAGTAAAGTTATTACGTAAAAAGCAATTGCCCGGCTTTTATTTAGTTCATAAAAGCAAAACTGTTCCGAGGCTAACACAGTTTTTTGATGATTTAATAGAAATAAAGAGGGTTGCGTAGGTGAGGAAATGGTTTTTGTTTCAAGAAAAATAGTTTACCCCGTATTTCTGGTTATATTCGCAATAGCCTTTTTCACGCTTGTTTATTTTGTGTCTTTTTCTCCACAAGTCTTAGTTGAAAATACATCCGTAGACTTTGTTGGAGACGGGATTGTGCTAAAAGCCGAAATAAATAATATATCTAATCATTATGTTCGTGATGCAGAGATTGTTGTAGCCATGGCTGGTGAAGAAATCACAGCTAAACTAGATCCATTAGCTCCAAAAGAAGTTTTTAATGTAGTAATGCCTCTTCCCGTTTCAAAAGATTTGAGGTATGATGTTTTTGTAAACATTCCTTTTAGAAAATCATTACACTTACCTTTTGAATTAAACGAATCTACAGTGAAACCGGTTAATGCAACAGTACAATTAACGTCTAGCATGGTTGTGGGTGCCACTTATGATTACACTGTAAAACTTTGTAATGTTTCTGAGAATAGTTTATCCGAAGTTAGTTGGAACGAGCATGTCAGAGG
This sequence comes from Candidatus Iainarchaeum sp., assembly GCA_018651445.1. Classification (GTDB taxonomy): domain Archaea; phylum Iainarchaeota; class Iainarchaeia; order Iainarchaeales; family JAAZKV01; genus JABIDZ01. Next base: position 4,037 of record JABIDZ010000038.1, read on the forward strand.
GAATTATTTTGAAGAATCACTCTTTCCAAGAACGATTTCGCTTCCAAAGAACGAATGTAAAAACTTATATTCAACGTTAACTCCTATTAAATCAGGACAAGTAAAAATAGATTTTACTTTAGGTGTTGGAGGGATCGAACAAAATTCTTCTCACACTGTGAATATTGTTGGAGGGAATTAAAATGGCTGATGAATCAATAATTGAAGTAATACAAAAAATGGTTCAAGAAGGACAGCCACGCGAAAAGATTCTTCAGACATTACACGATTTAGGTGTTAGCGAGGAACAATCAAAAAAGTTGTTGTTGATTGCAGAAGCGGATACGTTTACTCTCTTGCGAAAAGAAATTGGTTCGATTGTTAAAGACGAATTTGGTAAACAAAAATCTGATTTTGAAAGTATTATTCACACAGATCTTGAAAAAATAGAAAAC
>JABIDZ010000128.1 GCA_018651445.1 Candidatus Iainarchaeum sp.
TCGCTAAAAGTAATTCTTGAAGTACCCGTTCACGAGTACATGATGTTATACGGAAAAACTCCTAACCGAGCTTTGGTATTTAGACACGTAGAAAATGGTCGAAGTCCATTAATCGCAGTAAAGGTTGGTCGGTTCTCAACAGACATGAAACCAAGCATAATTATTTTGCACGGAGACTTTACTAAAAAAGATGTTGATCCGATTGCAATAAAAATTGCGGAAAGTGAAAAAATTCCTTTGATAACTACTAGCATGTCAATGGAAGATATTACTAAACAACTAAGTGCTTTTGAAAATTAGTTGTTAAAAACTATTTTTTTATACAATAAGTATTTCGATACTTGTCTTTTCCATTTTCTCTTCCAGTTAGTTTTCGAGAATTCTTTATTTGTACATCAAATAATTGTGCAACACGTCTAGCAACTTTTGCAGCAGCGTTTTTGCTTCCAACCCACAAGTCGTACCCATTTTTTATTTCAATTACTTTTGAAGTATCTGCCAAAGTATTCTTTGATTTTTCTCTTGACAATAAATCTATAGCAATTGCGTACATTTCTTTTGCTGTGTCTTTTGAACTAGAACGTAACTGAATTATTGCTTCACGATAATCTGCATTTAATTTCATACACGCGTCACAAGTAACATCTTTTAATTGAAATTTAACAAAACTTTCTTTTTCAACTAACTGATTAGACAAAATTCCAGTTACCTTTATTTTTGCTTCGTAATCAATATCAGAGTACTTTTCTATTTCAACAAAGACTTTCGAGTCCGCGAGTTCATCTATCACATTTACTTTGGACGCGACTTCTTCTGCAATAAGCGAATCACTAAATTCTATCCACTTCCCGCGTACTTTTATTTTACCACAATGCTTACAAACAGTCATATTTATCTTGTCCATTGAAAAGAATTCTTTTCCTTCCATAAAACAATCAACGCAAATCTTTCCTACTAGGAAATCCTTCTCTTTTCCACATCTGGGACAAAATTTTTTAAAAGACATAATAATCTATTCAAAAAAAGAGTTAATATAATTAACTAAATTAAGTAAAATTGCGTAAATAACTAGAAATTGATTTTTTGGTCTGCTCGAACGATTTCAGTGTCTATTCCTAATCGTTCTTCAATTGATTTCTCAAATATAGGCATTACGTCTTTATCCCCGTGAATTAAAAATGCTTTTTTTGGAGACCATTTTTTTAGCGCTCGCAACATTTCTTCTTGTCCTGGGTGCGCAGACAAATCAAACTTTTCGTATTTACAATTAACTTTTACTATAGCCCCATTTTTTCCATAAGGTAATTTGCCTTCCTCGAGTAACATTCTTCCGGGCGTTTCTATTGCTTGGTAACCAGTTAAATGTAATTTGCTTTTTGGATCATTAAGAATTTGTTGTGCATACCACATTACGGGTCCACCTTTCATCATCCCAGATGTTGTTACTATTACAGACGGTTTTTTCATTGCTTTTTTTCGGTCTCCAAAACCACCAATCCAATTAATTTCTTTCAAACCTTTTCTTAGTCTCTTTGGATTCTTAATTAAGTTTGAGTGTTGCAAGTAAAGATTCGCTACTTTTTTTCCCATTCCGTCAAGATAAATATCCGCATTAATATTGTAGCTAGTTAAAATGTCAACAATTTCTTGGCTTCGTCCAACAGCAAATGCTGGGATGATTGCGTGTCCACCTTGTTCAATAGTGTTTTGAACAGATTCACACAAGTTTTTTTCAACTTCTTTTCGGTTAGGGTGTTCTCGATCCCCATACGTTGATTCAATCAAAACGTAATCAGCTTTCTCTTTTATTATTGTTCCACTATGCAATTGCGTTTCTTCGAGTTTAAAATCTCCAGTGTAAACAAAACTTTTGTCATCGTGCTCAAACCGAGTTATTGACGAACCAAGAATATGTGCTGCATCCGTAAATTGTAATGACACTTCATCAGTCACATGTAGTTCTTTGTTATACGGTAAAATAAAATTGTATTTGTGTGTTCTGATTATATCGTCTTTTGAGTATTTTGGAACAGCTCCTTCAAAATCCGCGATCTTTAAAGAATCCTGCCATAAAATATCTGCGATTTCAAGTGTGGGTTGGGTCATAAAGCTTAGTGCTTCTGATTTTTTGTAATAATAAGGCAAGTAACCAGAGTGATCTAAGTGTGCGTGCGAAATAATCACTGCTTTTATGTTTTCAGTTACATCTAATGGATATCTAATTCCGCCCGGTTCTAGTTTCACACCATAATCGAGTAAGAATTTTTCTCCAAAATCAAGTAAAAACCCACTTCTACCTACTTCTTCACATGCTCCAAGGCCACGAATACTATACATTTTTCTTCACAAAGACATAAGGTATAATTCCTTTATATTTCTTGTCATTTGCGCTTAAAAAATACGAAATACAAGAAAAATGGAATTATTATTGTTAAGAACACTGAAAAAATCAGTATTATTGTAAAATACTGTGCGTAAAAGAAAGGATGGGTTCCAACCACATAATCAAAAAAATCGTTTATTAAAAACCAAATGACTGCAATCCCAACAAGCTTTTTGTTAAAAGAGAAATATTTGTAGAAAATGATTATTTCAATTAACAAGAAAATATGTCCTATTACTAAGTGTAAATAATTTAGTGGGTTTACTGTTAAGAAAACAACAAATAATGTCCACAACGAAAACTTTATGCTACCAAAAATCGCTATTGTTCCAAGCAAAGACAAATTCTTCTCTTTGATTTTTGATAAGAGTAACGCACCAAATATTATTGCGTACAACGGACAATCAATGACAAAGATCCAAAACAAAGGATTTGTAGTATCAAGTTTCCAACCATAATAAGTTAACCCGTACAACCCGGCTATAAAATTAATTATTGCTAGCGCAAACAAAAACTTTTTGTTTTGTAATTTTTCAAGCATAATTAAATTAATACGAATTAAAATATAAATTCATGCGAATATTACCTCACCAAAGTGCGTGCATTTCATGAAATGAGATGCATTCGCAAACCCGTCAACGGAAATTTGCACTAGCAAATTTGGGTTGTTTTAAAAAAAGAAAAGAAACTGTGTCGTTATGACACAGTTAATTTAGAATTTTAGCACGATCCTGTTGCAGCTGTTTGTGCACCGCTTAAAGCAACACCACAAACTTCTGGTTCAACTTCAAATCCAGAACAAACCGTTGTTTTGATTCCTTCTGCTGTTCGGTCAAATCCGTTTAATACAGTTCCGTTTACTACTAGAGTTGGTGACGCACCAATTCCCATAGCTTGTGCTTTTGCTTGATCTATTGCAAACAAAGCATCTCCTTCTGCTTCAACTAAAGCCATTACTGCAGTTACATCTATACCAACTTTTTCCATTAGTTTAGTTGATTCTACAAGATCACATTCAACAGTTCCGCTATTTGCTGCAGTTCCTATTGATCCTTCACAAACCGCGTAAACGTCTTCATAGAAATCTTTTGCATACGCCCAGTAGTTTTCTGGTTCTAATTGTTGTATTGCTGCTTGTATTTTGTTTTGTTGTGTTTCATAAGCTCCATGACCATCATGGAATAATACAACGCTTACGTTTGCAGAGTCTTTCAATGCGTACGCTGCTTCTGCATATGTATCAAGAGTTGATACTCCTGCGGGACAATAACCCCAGACATATAGTTCTGCATCTGCAACTTCTTGCTTTGCTAGTTCTGCTGGCGCAGGTGGTTCTGGTTGTTCAATTGGTTCGCTCATGTTAAACGCTTGACCCAAAATTACGTGATCACTAGTTGCATAAACTACTCCTTCTCCAACCATTGCTCCGTCTTGCGACACTTCAAAATTCATTTCGTACAAGCCATCACCAATCATATTCGAATCAATAATAGTTGCTTCAAAACTTGGGTCTAAAACCAAATTTGTATTTAGGTAACTTGATACCGTTGTTGTTAATTCGCTTACATCCAAACTACTTTGTTCTGCAACCGGCATAAGCGCTGAAGTTGCTAATCCGCCAATAATTAATCCAATTATTAATGCGATTACAACAGTCATTGCCATTGTGCTATTACATTTTACAGTAGTTTTAGAAGGAGATTTTGTTTCTTTTTTTTCAACAATTGTTTTTGCTGAAGTTTTTTTCTTAATATTTTTTTTCTTAGTCATATACACCCCTCTCAAAAATAAAGATTTACTGATTAATAAAAAAAAGAAAATGCTTTTAAATGGTAAGAAAAGCTTGGTATGAAATGATTTTCATAGGAAGATAGGGCTATTTCCCACTAAACTTTTTTCTAAAATCATCTATTTGTTTTTTTTCTAGTTTTTCGAATAAAATGCCTTGCGGTACAAGTTTTGTTCCGTCTTTTATTTCATCAAATGCATTCTCAAAACCACTTTTTATGTCAAAACCAATTATTTGAGCTACTTTTTCTGCTGCACTTGGAATAAACGGACGATAAACTAATGAGAGAACTTTAAGCAAATCAATACACTCTGCAATTACTTCGCCTGCTTCAGCTAAATTGTCTTTTACTAGCTTCCAAGGTTCTTTGTCTTGTAAGAACTTGTTCCCTAATGAAGAAATTTCGTTTGCTTTTGTTAGAGCATCGCGTTCTCTACTTCGATCAAGCAAAGCAAAGTACTCTTTTAATAATTTTTCAACATCTGTTTTCAATGGCGAAGACTTTTTTGCTGGTTTTTTTCCTTCAAAGAATTTTTCGGTTAAAGAAACTACTCGGTTAACAAAATTACCAAAATTTCCAACAAGTTCGTTGTTTACTTTTGCGTAAAAATCATCCCAAACAAATTCTGTGTCATTATCTTCAGGTCTCATTCGAAATAAATAATATCTCCACACATCACTAGCAATTCCTGATTTGATTGCGTCATCTCCAAACACTCCAGTTCCTTTGCTCTTTGAAAATTTTGCATTTCCATAATTAATGTAAGCTGTTGAATCAAGAACATCAATAATATTGTAACCATCTTCGCAACCAATCAAATATGACGGGAACATTATGCTGTGGAACGGGACATTGTCTTTTCCCATAAACTGGTAAAGCAAAATATCTTTGTCTTTCCACCAAGACGCGTATTTGTCTCCAAGACATTCTTTTGTTATTCCGATATAACCGATTGGTGCGTCAAACCAACTATAGAATACTTTGTCTTCCCAACCTTCTAATGGAACTGAAATACCCCATTTTAAGTCTCTTGTAATTGCCCTAGGTTCTAAACCTCTTTTGAACCATTGCTGCGTAATTGAAACTGCTTGTGCACTCCACTTGTCTTTTCGTTCGTTAAAAAACTTTTCTAACGTTGGTTGTAATTTTTTCAAGTCAACGTAAAGATGTTTTGTTTTCTTTAGAATTGGTTTTGTTCCATCAAGTTTGCTAATAGGATTAATTAATTCTTTTTGATCGATTAGGTGACCGCATGAATCACATTGATCGCCTCTCGCTCCTTTCGCATTACAATGTGGGCATTCTCCTTCTACAAATCTATCGCTTAAGAAAGTTTCACTCTTTTCTGAGTACAATTGTTCTATTTCTTTTTCAATAATTAAACCTTTTTTGTAGAGTTTTAAAAAAATGTCTTTTGCTACTTCTCTGTTTTCTTTGCTTGTTGTTCTTCCTAAACAATCATAGCTTGTTCCAAACCAATCATAAACCTCTTTGTGGATTTTAAAATATTTTTCAACTAATTCTTCTACAGTTATTCCTTCTTCTCGCGCCTTGTTCTCAGTTGTTGTTCCGAATTCATCTGTTCCAAGAACATATAAAACTTCATTTCCGCGTAGTCGTTGGTATCTAGCATAACAATCCGCACTTAACACTGAACCAATTAGGTTTCCTAGATGTGGAATATTATTTACGTAAGGTAAAGCACTGGTAACTAGTATTTTTGTCATAATAAGAAATTGTCTATAAAAGCTTTTAAATCCTAATTTTTTGCTTTTACGATTTCCAAAGCTTCTTTTATCAGCACAGGCATATGCTCAAAAGTTAAATTGAAATTTGTAAGGTCTTCTAGTTTAACCCATTTATAATCGCCGATTTCATCTTCTTGCAACTTTATTTCTCCACCCGCATATTTACAAGCAAAACCTAAGATGAAAGAATCTAGTTCGTGAACCGCGGATATGTTAAACATTTTTACCATTTCAACTTCTAAATTAGTTTCTTCTTTTACTTCTCGGCGAAGCGTTTCTTCTATTTGTTCTCCTTTTTCCATGTGCCCACCAAGAATCCCCCATGTTTTATCACGATTCAATAACAAAAGCATTTCGTCTTTGTCATTGAAAATATAAGCACCTATTCTCACTTCAAACAAATCACGAACCATAACATAAACACATTAACAACCAAATAAAAGTTTTTTGCAAAAATGACAATTGTCGAAGAAACGAGAAAGTTAATAAATGATTGAAAAACAATCTTTTTATGCATAGGAAAGTATTAGCAATAATAAAATCTGACAAAAACAACTACCTTCTACTTCGAACAAATAAAGAATGGATGCAAATTGATCATTGGTATCTTGTGACTGGTGGCGCAAACAAAAAAGAAAGCTTTGAAGATGCGTGTAAACGCGAAATTGAAGAGGAAACACAATTACCTATTCTTTCAATAAAAGAAACTAAACACTTTTTTGAATTTGAATGGCCAAAAGACTCTGGAATACAACACCATGAACAAGTATTTTTTGTTACAGCCAAAGAACAAACACCGGTTCTTGGCGGAGAACATTTAGAATACAAATGGTTACCAAAAAAAGAGTTTATAGAACAAATTGATTGGTATGGCGACAAAACTAATTTAGAAGAAATGCTTAACGAATTCTAAAAATCAACTTTTTAGTTGATTTTTTTTCTACCGAGTCTATATTAATGCCCACAACGGCATAAGTATTATGGAAGAACGAATTTTGAAATACAAAACCGATGAAGAAATTCCTGGAATCATGGAAGAATTGCTTAACTCTGATTTTTTGCTTGTAAGACATAATGCTAAAAACAAAGAGCTTTTCTTTAAACGATTCGGTTTTGAACCAATTAACAAGGAATGATAATATGATTACTGTTGCACAAAACGCGTACCTACGAAAAGCAGAAGAACATGACAATTACTCTGAATTACACAAAAAGATCTTATTTGTTTTAATTCATGAAAAAAAGTATTATACTCGCGAAGAACTACTGTGTTTTACACAACAAAACCCTATTCTGCTTGATAACGCGTTAAAAGACTTAGAAGAAAGCGGAACTATCCTTACCGAAGGGTGTCTAGTTCATTTGAAAGATTTGCATGAATTTAACAAAGAACTTTGCCCCGAACTCTTAGAAGAAAGTGTTTAATATCACTTGGTATCTAATAATAGCATGAACACTCAAATCAATGTTAGGTTAGCAAATAACTTACTTGCTTTAGCACAAGAATATGCTAACGAACACGGTTACAAGAATGTGCAAGAACTAATCAAAGAAGCTTTACGAGAAAAGCTTTCATGTGATTTTTCAAAGCACAATCCACATGTTAATTAGTTATTCTACTAACAAAGCAGGTTTTCCAGGAAACGCGTTCTTTGCTTTTGCTTCGCTTGAACTTTCAGCCTTTACGATTTCGATTTCACCAAACTCTTTTGCAAGAGCAATCTTTGCTTCGGTAAGTACTGCTACTTCATCAAACTTTTCAAGATCTTGTAGTTCTCCGAATCGATTCATAACTGCTTTTAGGAATGGTTGAACTTCTTTACCGTGTGCTTTCATTTCATCGTTAGCCATCAAAGTTTTCATTGCTAAACCAAAATCGGGTTTTCCATCACATGCATCTTTAATCATTGCAAGTGCTTTCCATTTCCAATCTGGAGAAACAAACATCTTCACTTTGCTAACTTTTTCAAGTTTTGCTAGTTCTTTTATTTTTAGAATATCTAGTCGAACATTAGAAATAACTTCTTCTATTTTTTCAAGAGACGCATCGATCAACGTCTCGTTGTATTTTGGCCATTCTGCATTTGAAATAAATTCTTTGTTACCTATTCTCTCCCACAGTTCTTCTGCGATGTGTGGAACAACTGGTGCAAGAGATTTAATCCATCGCTCAACAATTAAATTATATACTGCCGCAACTTCTTCTTTTGAACTCAACGATTTTAGTTTTTTAATGTCATTTGGAATTTTGTAAAGAACAATTTGTCCATAATCTCGTAATCTCATTTCATTTAATGCAACACCCATATTTCTTATTGCACTTTCGAATTTTGAAATAAACGTTTTTCCAGTACTTGTTAATTCACCTTTTTTCCTTTCACTAATCGCTTCCAAGACCGCGTTAACTGTTCTGAAAAGATTTTTTTGAACATTTCTAGCTTCATCCGGATTCCAATCAAAAACTCCTTCCAAGTTAGTTGAAGTTGAAATATATGCTCTAAATGTATCTGCACCAAAATTGTCTTTGACTTCAAGTAGAGAAACCACATTCCCTTTGCTCTTACTCATCTTTACGCCATCACTAATTACAAAACCGTGTAAAGAAATTCTTTTTGGCCAATACTTTTTTGGAAATATTCCTGCGTGCGCAAAAATAAAGAATGATAGATGGTTAGACATATGTGCAACAAATGTGTGCCTATGATCATTCGGGTACCAATAATCAAAGTTTTTACGCAAGTCTTTCAAAACACTTGCTTCAATACCTGTTTCTTTTGAAACTTTCTTTAAATCGCCTTTTTCAAGATACACATAATCAAAGAATGAAAGTGTAAGTTGATTCGATTTGATTTTATATTTGTTAATCAAATTCTTTATTGTATAAAACGTCATATAGATTGTTGAATCCGAAAGTGATTCAATAATCCAATCTTTGTCAAATGGAAGCGGCGTACCAATACCTCTTTTTCTTGCAGTAGGGCGCTTATCAAGCCATTCAAAAGTATCTACAAACATTTTTCGTACAGCTGGCGAAGGCAAAGTTATTCCTTTTAGACACTCATGCGCAAGTTTTTTCCAACCCTTTGCATTAAAATCTAGGAACCATTGATCATTTAGAACAGACACAACAACTTTTTCTCCACAACGACAAAACGCTTCTCGAGAAGTTTCATAAAACATTATTGAATCGCCTGATTCAACTAAACTCTTTTTCAAATAAACTTGTGCGTCTTGAACAGACATTCCTGCGCATTTTCCACAAATATCTTTCATCACACCTTTTCTAAAAACTCGTCTATTTAGTTCGCCTTTAGCAATTTCAAGATTTTCAACATCTTTATCTGATTTTACACCAAATTCTTTTCCAATATCTTCTCCTAGGTTATCTCCCATTCCAGGAACTTTGATTATCGCGATTGGTTTCAATCGTTTTGTTTCTTTTTCGTCAAGACCATTTTCTTTTATTAATTTGTCATTCGATTGAATCTTTTTCAATTCGAATAGATCTACTGGATCTTCAAGAGCAGAGTAAACTATTCCTGAACCAACACTTGATTTGATAAACCATGCTGGAAGAATATGTATTTCCCGATCAACGATTGGCCCTTGAACCCATTTACCAATAAGTTCTTTTGGAGAAATCGTTCCGATGATTTTTGATTTAACATATTGTTGGTCAATCTTTTTTGCAGCTTCGCGTCCAACAACCCATTTCTCGTCTTTTACTTGTACAATTACATAATCTCCTTTTGGATCAACCCACAAATTTGTTTGACCATATAATGCATCTGGTCTTGTTGTTCCTGCCATTAAAATTAAATCTGAGTCTCGCATATGGAATTTACTCCAAATAAAATCTTGTTTTGAAACCGGGTTAGTATCCGCGTCTTGTATATCATCTTCTCCAACCGCGTTATTACAATTAGGACAAAATAATACGTGATAACTTCCTTTAATCAAATAATTTTTTTCTTTGTATTGATTAAATTGCCATTCAATAAATTTTTGATAATCTTTGTCTCCGGTTGTAAATCTTCTAGTCCAATCAACACTCAAACCAAGAGAACTATATTCTTCCATCATTTTTGGAACAAAAAAATCAACTATCTTCCAAGGATCTTTAAACGATTGAACCGTTTTGTCAATTTCTTTTTTGTCTTTCACATAACTCTTAACATAATTAGTGTATAATTGAATTTTTTTCTTATCTCCTTTTTCTATTGCAGAAGAGATTCCTAGTACCGGTGTTCCAGTTATATGGAATGCTAGCGGATACAATAAGTTCTTCCCTTTCATTCGAACATATCTACAATAAATATCACTTTCAGTTACGGCTCTACCATGACCGATATGTAGGCTTCCTGAAATGTACGGATAAGGTGTTGTGAAAAAGAACTTTTCTTTGCTTGTATCTACCTCTGGTTCGAATAGTTTAGCGTCTGCCCATTTCTTTTGCCATTTTTCCTCGATACTCGCAAATTCAACTTCCATAGTTCACACCAATAATAAAATTTCAACCCCGCAAAGAATAAAAAACAGATTCTTCGCA
>JABIDZ010000109.1 GCA_018651445.1 Candidatus Iainarchaeum sp.
CATAATAAGCTTATTATAGTACTTTTTATATAAATTGATTTGCATGAAGTTTACAGACATAAAACTAGCGAAATTAGCGGATACTGCGCTTGGAGAAATACACAAAGGGCTTACTCATAACTTCTATGATGTAAAACCAGTGCTTTTATCCGAACAAGAAGAAGTTTTTGCAAAAACGTTAGAAAAGGTTATTCAAAGAAAAGCTCCTTTCTCACAACTATCAAGTGATGCGTTGCCAGAGAATTTTGAAGACAAATTTAGGGAAGAAATAACGTTGGCGGTTGAGTTAAATGGTTTACTTGAAAAAATGCCTTCAAGAAAAGTTTTTGTACAATTACTTGAATCGCTAATAAAATTAGTTGCACCGATATCATTCATTGAAAACAAAGCATTGTTCGCTGAAAAGGTTTTGCATTCTTCAATTGGGTTAAAACAATTAGCATTTTTTTCTTTAGAAGATGATTTTGAAGAATTAATGGTGAATGGGCTTGAATCAGTATTTGTTTTCCATCGAGAATATGGTGTGTGTAAAACAAATATAGTTCTTGATGAAAAAGTTTTCAATAATATTTTGCAAAGAATTGCTTTTTCTATTGGGACCAATTTTGATTACAAAAATCCTTTGCTTGATGCGAGATTGCCTGATGGTAGTAGAGTTAATGCGACAATGAAAAATGTTTCTCCTAAAGGAATTTCTCTAACAATAAGAAAGTTTTCACAAGTTCCAATGACTATGCTTGATCTGATTGAAAAGCAAACGATTACTAGTGAAGCTGCTGCATTTTTGTGGATGATGACTGATGGTTTTGCAATTAATGCAAAAAACATTTTAGTAGTTGGTTCTACTGCGAGTGGGAAAACAACTATGCTAAACGTTTTATCAAATTTTATTCGTTTGAATGAAAGAATTGTGACAATTGAAGATACTTTGGAAGTGTCTTTGCTTGATCGCGAGAATTGGATTGCTCTTGAAGCAAAACACACGCGGGGAGAAGAAGTAATGATGGACGCGTTATTAAAGAATTCTCTGAGAATGCGTCCTGATCGGATTGTGGTTGGAGAAGTGCGAGGAGAAGAAGCCGTTACTTTGTTCACAGCAATGGACAATGGACATAATGGTTGTCTTGGAACAATACATGCTAATTCTGCAAGAGATGCAATGACAAAGTTACGTGAAAAACCGTTGGCGGTTCCAGAAGCAATGCTGCCGTTAGTTGATTTAGTTGTTGTAATGCAAAGGAAGTATTCAAAAGACACTGGAGTGAGTAGAAAAGTTTCTCAAATTGCCGAAGTAACTAGTATGGAGCGAAAAGTTTTGCTTGCAAATGTATTTGAACTAAATTCTAATAGATTAGTAAAAACAGATTTGCCTAGTCAGTTACTAGAAGACTTCGCAGAACAAAGCTCGATGACAAAAAACGAGGTTAAAAAAGAAATTGAAACAAGACAAATTGTTTTAGAATGGTTGTTAAAAAAACAAATTAGAAAACCACAAGAAGTATTAGAGTTTATTCAAAGCTATTATTATGATTCCGAGAAAGTTCTTTCTCTAATATATGGGAATGATGTCGAACAAACGCCGACGGAACAAAATGATTATCAACAAGTATAATTAGTTCTTTTTAGTTTGTTTAGTCTTTTTCTTTAATTCTTTTTTTAGTTCTTGTCCTAACTTTTTCAAAGCTTTTTGATTTTTAACAAATTTTTGGTTAGCTTTTTTTACAATATATTTTAGCATTTCGTCGTCAATCATAACTTTTCCGTTTTCTTTTACGGGTAAATTGATATTGTGTGCTCCGAGCATTTCGATCAAAAACTTTCCTTCTTTTGCAACATTTATTCCGCTTTTTTTTGCTCCAGATCTTCCGCTTGCAGCCAAAACGCGTCGAGCATTCGCAAGATTATTTGCAACTAGGTGGAAAATAAGTGGTTCTTGTTTAAACCAAAGAACTTCGCCGTTATACTTTTCAATACCTTCTTTTACTTCGGCGAACGTTACTTTTCGATGCCATTTTCGATGAAACGCACTTTCTTTTTTGCTTTCGCGCGCATCGAGTCCAACAAGAGTTATTCGTCCTGCACAACAACTACTTGTAAAGAAATCGTCGAGTTCTTTGATAAAATCACAGATAGAAATGAATTCTAGGTCCATTTTACCGTCTTTTTTAGCTTTTTCGAATGTGGCGTTGTGATGCTGTTTTAGCATTTTAAATCGGCTTTGTGCTTTATCCATAGAAGTACCTTTTTATTTTATTCCTAACCTAAGTAATTTGATTTGCAATGTTTAAAAAAGCATTTATTGTATTGTCTCTGCTGATGCTGTTATTGATTACGTCAACAGCCTTTAGCGCAAGACTAGTAGATCCGATTTCAAAAGAAATTGTGTTTGGTGATTTTGCAGGATCTATTGTTCCAGGAAGTACGCTAGAATTAATTGTTTCAAAAGAACTAGGTAAATTTGATTCATTAGAAGTAACAAGTACGCTTCCAGAGTATTTTGATGTTCGCGTTGAAGACTATTTAGAAGCAATCAAGATTTACATAAGTGCTTCAAAGGAAACTCCGCTAGAATCTTATAACTTGGACTTTATTTTAAAAGGAGAATATGATGAAGAGCGAGTAAATATTTATTTTAGTGTTGAAGAAGATTTGTTAGATGTTTCTTTAAATAATTATTCGGCAGAAACATTTGTGAATGATACTGCAGTATATGAATTTTCTTTAATTAATAATTCACACGGAGACATAGAATTTTTTATACGGCCTAACTTGCCGTGGTACTGGTTATCTGAAAAAAGTCATGCAGTTGATTATTACAAAAAAGTAGTTGTTCCAAAAAAATCTATTGTAAAAGACACACTTATTATTTCTCCAAGAGTTTCTGGAGAACGCGCGTTTAATACGTTAATTAGTTTTGGTAACAACGAAAAAGAATTTTCTTTGTTAGTGAATACAAAACCCACTTTTGGTGGAAAGTTTAGTGCAGTATTTAATGGATTTCCATTTTATTCTTTCTCTCTAACTCCAAGTTATTATTTAACTGGGGTATTAACTTTGTTCTTTGGATAAATTCTTTTGTATGATTATTTTTGTGATGTGATGGAGTCTTTAGAGAATCGAATAGCTTATGCGAAATCAATCGCAAGGGATATTAGAAAAGGAAAGATAAACACTTTGCGCGAACTAGACCAGCGACAGTTTTTTTGGTGCAAGGAACACAAACTAAATGAAGTTCCAACAAGACCATTTGTTTTAAAACAAATAAAGAATCCTTCTAAAAAAATTATTAAGTTGCTGTCAATTAAACCAACTAGGAGTCTTTCAGGTGTACAAGTGATTGCAATAATGCTTCCTCCATTTGATTGTCCTGGAAAGTGTGTGTATTGTCCAACTTCTTTTTCGGATAAATCTGCTCCAAAATCATATACTGGTTTTGAGCCTTCTGCAATGCGAGGGCAACGGCTTAATTTTGATCCTTATAAAATTGCACAAAACCGAATAGAACAATTAGATGCAACAGGAAATAATGCTGAAAAGATCGAATTGATTTTTCAAGGAAGTTCTTTTACAGTGTTACCAAAAAAAGAACAAGAAAAAGTTGTAAAAAGAGCTTTGGAAGGAGTAATGGGAAAAAGATTTTCTTCTTTCACAAAAACAAAGAAAGCTGCTGAAACTTCTAAGCGAAGAGTTGTTGGAACAACATTTGAAACTCGACCAGATTATTGTACACAAAAAGATATCGAACAAATGCTTCGTCTTGGCGGAACAAGAGTAGAACTTGGCGTGCAAAACATTGATGATGCAATTTACACTAAAATTAAACGAGGGCACACAGTTAATGACGTTATCGATTCAACTGCGCGCTTAAAAGATTCTGCTTTCAAAGTGTTGTATCATTTAATGCCGGGACTTCCAGGAAGCACGTACAAAAAGGATCTTAAAAATTTCAAAGAAGTTTTTACAAATCCTAAGTTTAAACCAGATATGGTTAAATTTTATCCTTGTTTAGTAATAAAAGGAACTAAGCTTTATCGTGAATGGAAAAAAGGGGAGTTTACTCCGTTAAATGAAAAAAAAGCAGTTAAGTTACTCGCAGATATAAAAGAATCTATTCCTCCATGGGTTCGCATAATGCGAGTAAACCGAGATATTCCTAGTAACGTTATTAGTGCGGGGATTAAGAAAACAAATCTAAGACAAATGGTTCAAAAAGAACTAGGTGTGCGAGGAGAAAAATGTAATTGTATTCGTTGTAGAGAAATTGGTTTGAACGATCGTAAAAAAGAAGATAAAAACAAGCCAAAATTAAAAACGACTTTTTATGATGCGTCAGGTGGAGAAGAAGCTTTTATTTCATTTGAAACAAAGAATCACTTGTACGGCTTTTTACGTTTGCGAAAACCGGCAGAGCCGTTTCTAAAACAAATTACTGATCGAACTGCGTTAATCCGAGAGTTACACGTTTATGGAAAATCATTGCCTTTGGGAGGTAAAAAGAGTTTGTTGTCACAACAACACAAAGGCTATGGGAAATTGTTAATGGAAGAAGCACAAAAAATTGCAAAAGACCGTTTTGATGCAAATAAACTAGTTGTTATTTCAGGAATTGGTGTGCGAGAATATTATCGAAAAAACTTTAATTATCGACTCGAAGAACCATTTATTTCTAAAAAAATTTAATAAGAACAAGTGCGTTTGATTAATATGTTCGAATTAGTTTTGTTAGTCCTAGTAATTATTCTAATTCTTGTCGTGGTTGCGCTTCTCACACAAGTATTTTCATTAAAAGACGAGTTAGCTTCAATTCATTATCTAAAACGTTCTCAAAGCGTTAAATATGGTCAATTAACCGAACAATGGATTCCGTTTAGTAAGGGCTTTCCGTTTAATTCTCAAAACTTTCGTTTCATTGGTAAACCGATTGATGGAATTTCTTTTGAAGATGACAAAGTTGTTTTTGTTGAATTCAAAACAAATAAATCTGGTTTGAGCGAGGTACAAAGAAAAGTAAAAGACTTAATTGAACGAAAACAAGTTGAGTGGTTTGAATTAAAAATCAAATAATTTCGTAACTTATTTCTTCTTATAATGTAGTATCGCAGTGATTCCGCCAAAGTTGTAGATTGTTTTTTCTTGTGGGTTTTTTGAAGAAATAATGTTAACACTACACTTCATTTTTTCTGCAAGATCCATTATCTTTTCAGTTTTTTCTCGATTTTCCATCAAAAAGGTTTCACTAACAATGACTTTTGCAACTAAACCGTTTGTAATTGCTTCGCTAACTTCGAATACGCCATACTCGGCTTTATTTTTTGGCAGAGATTCAACTAGTTCTTCAATCAACTGAGTTTCTTTTGTTAATTGAATTTCTTTTTCTATTTTGTTTAGTTTTCCTTGTGAAAGTAATTCGCGAAAACCGGTTTCGCCTATCGAATTAACAACTTCAACAAGAATAGGTATTTTCAAAGCTTTTTCATCTAAAAACTTTTTGAAATTGTCTTTTGTAAACCCTGGGCCAGCTAGCAAAATCTTTTTTGGTGAGAGTAAATTAATTTTATCAAGTATTTTTTTGAAATAATCGCTTTTCTTTTCTTCAAATCGTTTACCTTGTTTTCCGGAACTAATTTTTGCTTTTTTATTAATAGAAAATTGATTGATAAAAGCGAGTTCGGAACTTTCATCGTCCATTAAAATAACTAGTAACTTAGCTGAAGCACTTTCTTTTTCAGCTTTTTTTAGTCTTTCGATTTGCCATTGTTTTAATTGTTTTTTTCTAAACTTAATTTTTTCTCCAATCCCAACGTCAATACTTTGGTGTGCTTTTAATTCAATAAATTCAATAGGTTTTCCGCCAACGATAACTCCGCCAATTTTCAAATTTTCACTAAACTCTTGAAACGACACCTTTTCAACGCTAAGTTCAACAAAGATCGTTTGTCTAATAGTTTTTTCTCCTTCTTTTGAAGGTTTTATTTTTCTATCCGTTTTGCCAAAAACGATGTCGCCAGTGTCCACTACCTTTTCTAGATGCCATAAGTCGTCAAGACTCTCCGTTAGCACGGTTATTTCGTTCAATTTGTTGTCAATTTTTAGGATTTTCATAAAAAAACAGTCCTCAAACACGTTTAAATAAACTATGTGGCGTAATTTAATCCCTATGGATGATTAGAATGGTTAGTGTAGTAGAAGCAATAATTCATGATAACGACGGTAAAGTGTTATTACTCAAAAGAAGCGATAAGAATAGATATTACTTAGGAAAATGGCAATTGCCTGGTGGAAAGGTTGAGGGCGAAGAAACGCTAGAAGAAGCGATTCAAAGAGAAGTTTTTGAAGAGACGGGTTATTATTGTTCTGAATTAGAATTAAAAAAAGAAGTTTGTTTTCTAAGTGATACTCGCGGAAAAGAAGAAAAAGTGTGTTTAACTGTTTTTTATTGTAAAGTAGGTGGTGACTTGTCTTTGAGTGACGATCACAAAGCACATAGTTTTTTTGAAAAACATGCAATTGAAAAAGAAGAGTTAACTCCTGAATCAAAAAAAGCTCTTTTTGAAGAATAACTTTTTTTAGATATAATAATTTCCGTTTTGTTTTTGTTCGCGGTCAAGTACTGAATCAAATTTGTTTATGCGCGGTCTTTTTGTTTGGGGGTCGCGTCGAACAGTAATTTCTAAGTATTTTAACAAAGTATTCATTCCATATTCAACTGCGAATGGACCCGTAGCATTTCCGTGAATTGCGCTCTCGCCTGTAAAAACCATTATTCGATCACTAACATAATCGATGAATGTTAGGTCGTGATCAATTATGATTGAAGAACATTTCTTTGTAGCGATATGGTTTCGAATTGTTTTTCCGATAATCAATCGTTGTTCAACATCCAAATATGCACTAGGTTCGTCTAGTAAATAAATTTCTGCGTCTTTAGCTAAACAAAGTGCAATCGAAACTCTTTGTAGTTCTCCGCCAG
The DNA here is from genome assembly GCA_018651445.1 of Candidatus Iainarchaeum sp. Lineage (GTDB taxonomy): Archaea > Iainarchaeota > Iainarchaeia > Iainarchaeales > JAAZKV01 > JABIDZ01. The sequence continues at coordinate 6,971 of JABIDZ010000109.1, forward strand.
AAAGATTTTTTGCTTTTTTCTCAAGTAACATATCTATTTCAAGCGGTTTTATCAAAGTGTTTTTTATTTCTTCTAAATTAAGTTCACTAAATAAGTCTTCAACAGTACTTTCACCCGTATATGAAATGTATTGTGGTTTGTAAGAAATCTTTGCTTTTTGTTTTAACGTGGTGTTATCTGGTTTTAACTCACCTGCCAAGATTTTCATAAAAGTTGTTTTGCCTATTCCATTTGGACCTACAATTCCAACGACTTCGTTTTCATTAAGTGTTTTTCCTTCAACGTCTAACTTAAACTTTCCAAGTGTTACTTCTAGTTTTGGCCATTCAACTAGTTTTTCTTTTGCTTCGTCAATAGTTTTGTTTGATGAAAAAAAGTCTATTGGATAATCTCTGAAACGAAAGTTTTCTTCTTTTGAATAACCTTCTAAATAAGAATTAATTCCTTCTTTGGTTGTTTTTATTTGCGATACGAAACCGTAAACGCTGGGTTTTCCATAAATCAAATTAATGTAATCACTCAGATAATCTAGCAGTATCATGTCGTGTTCTACAACTACAACAGATTTTGTTTCCGCGATTTTTCTAATGAATTGTGCAACGCGTAGTCTTTCACGAATATCCAAAAATGAAGTCGGTTCATCAAAGAAATAAAGGTCAGCGTCTTTAAGGCCGGTTGCAGCAATAGCAACTTTTTGGAATTCGCCCCCCGAAAGCTTTTCGATTTCGCTATCAAGCAATTTTTCTAGTTGTAATTCTTTTACAACTTCATCAAATGCTCCTCGTTCGTCAATGGTTTTCAATAATTTTTGAACTTTTCCCTTTGCTTTTATCACTTCTATATTTTGTGGTTTAATAGCTACGCGAAATCCGGAATAAACTTTTGTAAAATAATCAAATGCTTCTTTTCCTTTGTAATGTGTGAGCACAGTTTCTTGTTTTCCTTTGTCTTCTCCAAAATTAGGGATTGTTGTTCCTGCAAGTATTTTGATTAGAGTTGTTTTTCCAATACCGTTTCGTCCTACAAATCCGAGCGTGGCTTTTTCTCGAGGGATGGGTAAACCATATAATCGAAAAGCATTTTGTCCAAAAGAATAAATCGGGTTCTCTAAATGCATTGCAACGTTTACAATACTTATTGATTCAAAAGGACAGCGATTCTGGCAAATCTCACAACCAATACATAGTTCTTCTGAGATAACGGGTTTTTCGCCAGTCTCATGTTTAATGCATTCTTTGCCGTTTCGATTAACTGGACAAACCTTTTCGCACAAGTAATTTCCGCATTTCTCAAAGTTACAATTATCATAATTGATAACTGCAATTCTTTCCTTTTTCATAAAAATAATTTCTAAAGAAACCTATAAATAGCTAAGGTGCGCCAAACTTTTCAACAAATAGTTCTTTACTAAACTCATTTTGAAATATGAGTTCTCCGTCAACAGTTATGTCGTAAGTACATGTGAGCGTTCCATTAACTCCTTGTCCGTTTGAACTAAATGTCGGTTTATTGCATTGTAATGAATTTTGGTATAATAATGCGTTCAAAATAGCATCAGATCTTGTTTTCACACAAGTCGCAAGTTCGGCCCAATCACAACTTTGGGCTTGTCGATTTAATAACACCGTATAGTTTGTTAAAAACAAATTGTTTTCCGAGAAAACTTCTTTTTGTATGCTATGATTATAACTGGCATTTCCTGCGTTAAGCATAATTATTGCAACAACAAAAATACATAATGCGACAAGAAATGTTGCAAACCCTTTTCTATTCATGAGTGTCCCTCACATATTGATTGTTGTTCGAGTCGGATTCCATCTGGAGTATAGATAATTGTTCCACAATACAATGTGTTTGCATCTATTGTCGTTGGAAAATCACTTGTGTAAAATGCAATTGCTCGGCTATTCTGATTCTTTATTATAAAATAATTATTTTGTTCTGTTGTGGCACCCGATTGAGTTAACATTAGCAAAGCAACTAAGAGTATTGTTATTGCTGCTAGCGCTTCGATAGAAAAAATAAATCCTTTCATCTACCCACCCCAAAAGACATTGTTTTTTTAAGGTCGCACGTGCTCGTACAAAGAATAATTTGTGATAAATCAAGAGGCGCGTTACAAGTGAGTACTTCGAAATCAAATACATATATTTGTTCGCTTCCAGCTGTTTCATCAAGAATAGTTGTGCCATCAATTTCTAAAAATATTAGTTTATCTTCTAAACCAAGATATGATTTTAATGCTGTTGCGCTAGCGGGGGTTAGTAAAGTCAAATCAATTGAGCTAGCTAGTTTTGTGTTTGCGTATTCACAAGAATAGTTTCCGTTTAATAACGTAATAGCTGCGGTTTCAATAGAACTTGTAAATTCTTCGTCCAAAAGTTCTGCCTTGGAATTATATTGTTGTATATTTGCGGCATTAATAATTGTTCCTAAAAATAATATAAGCAAAACAACTGCTAAGATAAAATCCAATGAAAATATTTGTCCTTTCTCCATATTATCACATTAATTTATTGTGTTCCTTGAAATCAAATAACCATTAACCAAATCTGCTTCAATTTTTTGCCCTAATTGCATTGAAAAAGTAGATCTTTTTTCCAAAGCTAAGAAATCAACCGAGACTACTACTTCACTCCCATCGATTGCAACTATTGGTAAATACTTTTTTCCGTCATAATTAATTTGTGGGATCTTGATTTTTGATTCAAATGTAGTTGAACTCATAACTTGACTGGCTGTAACAAAATCTGCTAGTTCAAAAGATATTTTGTCTAACTGGTTTTCTAACGCAACCTCTTCAGACGCTTGTTGAAAGTTACCTACAAAAACACTCATTGTAGTAATTGTAATTACTGCCACGATAAGAATCAATATTAGGTCAAGACTTATTTGTCCGCGCATTTTTCTTTGCATGATTGAATATTGTTTTGCTTCTTTTTTAATATTGTGTTTTTGTCAATTGCCTGTAATATTAAGCATTATTTCTATTCCGTTCTCATCAAAAGAGCGCATGTTTATTTGTTCGCCAAGGGATAAGATAAGATTGATAGGGTATTTGTGAAAGAACTTTTTATCAGCTTTGCTTGGAAAAGCACTTCCGCGTGGGTGTGAATGAAAACTACCTATTATTGTGTCATCAAAAGGCATTGACAAGACATTTATGCTCGCAGAAGTTTCGCCGCTAATTGTTGGCAAAAAAACAACTTCGGTTATTTCTTTGCTTGTTTTGTCTCCGCCAAGAAAACAAAGAAATTCTTTTGGGTAAATTTTCTTAGACGATTCGATTAAATCTTCAACAATGCTTTTTTTTACACGCCACATGATTAAACTAGAATGAATAAATAATAAAACAGTGCCGGAACGATTAATGCACCTAAACAAGAGCTCCGTTTTATCTTGTGTATGGTTACAAACAAACCAGTGGCTGTTGAGAAGAATAAAGCAACTAAACCAATCACTCCGTTGAATGCAAAAACACTGATGACAAGAAAGATAATTACTATGCTGCCAATCTTTTTAGAATCGAAATGAAAGGAAGAAACTTTTTTTGCAATTGCTAAAGTGATTAATGCTCCAAAACCACAAGAGGTTAGCATTATAATTATTCCGAGAACAAAGCTTTGGTTAGTAAAAAACATTTTGTCGTTTAGTAAAATCATTCCTCCGTTCCTTGCTTTATTTAGTATAAAGAGTACTGGGAATGAAAAAAACAAGTTACTTGTGTTAATGCTTCCAACTAAAACCAAATAGTTCTTTGGATTTATTTTTTGTTTGAATGTTTTTATTATTGCG
>JABIDZ010000072.1 GCA_018651445.1 Candidatus Iainarchaeum sp.
CTCCAACCTTTAGCGATTTTCTCTATTTTGGTGTACTGCATGAACAACTAATGATTTCGAAACAATTAAATATTGTGGTAGAGTAATTCTAAAATGAAAAAGATACTTGTTTTGTTTTTAATTATAACAATTTTTATGTGTACTTTTGTATATAGTGGATATGTTTCGAATGAAATTGGATGGACATTATCAAATGTTGAAAGCGGAGGATTCTCACGAACACAAGAATTTACTCTAATGCCTGATGAAATAATTTCAAGCTTAAACTTTGATGAGCGAGGTTTTGATGCTACACAAATAATTGTTTATGGTGGAGAATTTGAAGGAGTTAATGTTGAATCTGGATTTGGCAGGGATACAAAATTTTCTTATTTAAAATCGATAAGCCCTAAGTCCATAAAAGTAAAAGCGGATGTTTATTGTGATGCGACTGGTGAGGCATTAAAAACAATGCTTGAAATTGCATTAAATAATGAAGTAAGTTATAGTCTAGATAATATAGATACAACGTTTTGTACAAAAGCTGATGCACAACCATGTTGTGCTGTGATAGTACAAAGTGTAGAGGATCCGCGTACACGCACATCTTCAGGAATCCCATTTACTATTGAATTTTTTATACTTGCAGGACTTGTTGTAATTTTTGTTTTGTTATTAGCATTGATAATTAAATTTAGAAAGAACAAACGTGCAAAAATTGGTTTGTCAGTACTACTATTGCTGTTTATATTATTTGTATTTATTATGCCGTTGCTGTTTGCGCCCGTAATGGCAAAACCAGCAATCTATCTTTACCCAGAAGAAACAACTCCCGTAAATGTTAACCTAAACCTAAATGGTTGGTTCACTCAAACTATTCCAGATTATGGTTTGGGTTGGGATGTTACCGCAGAACCAAATGGGTTAATTGATTCAAAATATGATTATTTATTCTATGAAATGAAATTATTTACTTTAGACTATGATTTACCAAATGAAGGTTGGGTTGTGAAAACAAGTGAACTAGAACTATTTTTTGATGAAAAACTAAGCGAACTTGGAATGAATGAAAAAGAGATCTTTGATTTCAAAGAATATTGGTTAGAACACTTAAGTGAAGCAGAATATTATGAAATAAAACTGTTTTCAAACGAGTTCTTAGAGCAAAATTTAGAGTTAAATGTCAATCCACTCCCAGATTCAATATTACGATTAATTTTCCATTTCAAACCACTTAACGACACATATGAGTTAAAAGCGCCAATTTTTGCATCTTTTGAGAGAAATGGCTTTGTTGTTGTTGAATGGGGTGGTTTATTAGCTAATTAGCGTTATTTGAGCCTGAGTCGATCATATCACAACATTTATATTCCTTTTTTATGGTAAATTGAGTTATCTGGTGACCATGAAAATGGCTATTTTTAGAATTTAGGAGTGGATTATATGGCTGAACAACAACAAGACAATGCTTTCATGAATGAGGGAGCAAGAAGAACAAAGGGCAGAGATGCTCAAAGAATTAATATTTTAATTGCAAGAGCAGTAGCTCAAGCAGTAAAATCAACTTTGGGTCCAAAAGGAATGGACAAAATGATTGTTGATGATATGGGAGACACTATAGTTTCAAACGATGGTGCAACTATTTTAGGAGAAATGGCTATCGAACACCCTGTGGGAAAAATGATGGTTGAAGTAGCAAAAACACAAGACGAAGAAGTTGGTGACGGAACAACAACAGCCGTTGTTTTAGCAGGAACTCTAATGGAAAAAGCAGAGAAATTACTTGATGATTCAATTCACGCAAGTCTAATTATTAATGGTTATAGAACTGCAGCACAAAAAGCAAAGCAATTCTATGAAGACACAGCAGACGACGTGTCTTTTGAAGACAAAGAAACTCTAGTAACAATTGCTTACACTTCAATGACAGGAAAAGCAGCTGAAAGCGCAGAAGAACTAGCAGAAATTGTAGTTGACGCAGTAGTAAACGTTGCAGACAAAGACAATTCAAAAATAGTTATTGATCAAGACAATATAAAACTAGAAAAGAAATCTGGTGGATCATTAAAAGACACTCAATTAATTTCTGGAATAGTTATTGACAAAGAAATTGTTCACACGCAAATGCCAAGAAAAACAAAGGACGCAAAAATTGCTTTACTTGACTTAGCTTTAGAAGTTCGTGAACCAGAAAACGACACAAAAATACAAATTTCAACTCCTGACGAATTACAAGCTTTTATCGATCAAGAAGAAGCGCAATTAAAGTCAATGGTTGAAAAAATAAAAGAGAGCGGAGCAAACGTTGTTTTCACTCAAAAAGGAATTGATGATTTAGCACAACACTACTTAGCAAAAGACAAAATAATTGCGGTAAGACGTGTAAAAAAATCTGATATGGACGCACTTGCAAGAGCAACTGGCGCTAGTATCGTAACTTCAATAAAAGAATTATCAAAAGCAGATATCGGAACAGCAGGAAACGTTAACGAAAGAAAAGTTAGTGGAGACGCAATGGTATTTGTAGAAGAATGTAAGAATCCAAAAAGTGTTTCGATCCTTGTAAGAGGTGGAACAGAACACATAGTTGACGAAGCAGAAAGAGCTTTAGTTGATTCAATTGGTGCAGTTAGTTCAGCAATCAAAGTAGGAAAAGTTTTGGTTGGAGCAGGTTCATGCGAAATGGAAGTTTCTATGAGACTACGCGACTACGCAAAAACAGTTGGTGGCCGAGAACAATTAGCTATCGAAGCATTTGCAGAAGCGCTTGAAATAATTCCAAGAACTCTAGCAGAAACTGCGGGAATGGATCCAATAGATTCATTAGTAACACTGCGAAGCAAACACTCTGCAAAAGACGGTAAATACGTTGGAGTAAATGTTTATGCGGGAAAAATTAGCGACATGAAAAATGAGCGCGTAATCGAACCTTTGAGTGTTAAAACACAAGCAATTGATTCTGCGTCAGAAGTAGCAGAAATGATCTTGCGAATTGATGACATAATTTTAGGTTCAGGCAAACCCGCTGGCCCAGCTCCCGGAATGGATATGGGCGGCATGGGTGGAATGCCTGGTATGATGTGAATTTAATTTACATTCAGCGCAGTCTAGATGCCCTGTGTGGTAACAAGTGTTCATATTGGTCTAATAGCTCGTCTACTTTTTTTTGAGTATTTGGAGGAAAGTGTGAAAGATTTTTTCTTATATGCTCTGGGCTAATCCAAGGCGGTTCAAAAAATTTTGGAGTACCATTTACTACTACCGTATTTACTGTGTGATCTTCTACGTTTATTCCCATTTCCGCAAGTTCACTTACTCTTTTCTTAGAATCTGAAAAATCTTTTTCTTGTGCTATAAAATGAGGCTCATTTTTTAGCGCGTTAAATTCACTGTGTTCGGTAACCGAATAAAAATCTTTTTGATATCTTTTGTAATGCTTGGGCCGATTTTTTATTATTTCGTTTACAACACCCCAACGTTTTTCAGGAGAATGGTCACCTGGATTTTTAAATAAAATATATGTTATGCCAATCGGCTTTGGAAAATTTTGAGGAAATAGTGTATGTGCAATTGCCAATCGGCAATGAGTTATTTTGGCAATTCTTTTTGTTGCATGCCCCTTTGTGTGATATGCCCTAAATAATCTTCTTTTTCCATGGTAGCGAATGATTGCAGTATGTGCGCATTCGGTGTGTGGAAAAATAATTCGAGGTGCCATTCGTTTCAAGCGGGCTTTTTCTCTTACCGTTGTCGGCGTTCGATGAACTTTTGAAAATCTCCCACTAATCGCGCTCATAGAAAAGAAACACCAGCATTCTTTTTATTTCCTTCCAATTAGATTATTTTTATGATAAAGATTGGTCTACGTTCAAAACTATATTTCTTAGCAAGTTTGTTCTTTTTGTTTCAAACCGCTACCGGAATCTATTTAGTTGAAACCGGTTTTGCTAGACAATTATTTGTTTCGCTTCCTGGAGAACTAAAATTCTTTTTCTGGTTGTTCATAGCAATCCTAATACTAATCGTACTAGTCGTTGTTCACGTGTTATTAACTTTGTTAAACCAAAACCTTGGTACTAGTGTTAGCTCAAAAAGCTTTTCAAAGAAAACAATTTTCTTTTTTTCAAAACCGTTTCTAGTTGCAATTGCATTTGCTGCGTCGCTAACGTTCTTCAATTTCACTGCGCTAGCAACACAAAAACC
>JABIDZ010000129.1 GCA_018651445.1 Candidatus Iainarchaeum sp.
ATTCCTGGCGTGCTTGAAACAAGCTTGTTTATTGGTTACGCTGACCGCGTTTTGTTACACGGAAGCACTATAACCATGAAGAGTCGAATGACAAACGATTAATGAAATTTATATTCAATTTGATTTGGAAATAATCTAAACAAAAGATTTATATTCTAGAATAATACTTTTATTACAGTGGATGGTTTTGCAATGAAGAAAGTTTTAGTAATTTTGATTTCGTGTTTCATTATAGCAGGATTGACTGTCGGCTGTACTCAAATTGCGGATCAATTACCTGTAGGAAATGCAACCGAAGAAATTGCAAATTCCCTTACTAACGTGGCTGACGGAGGTTTTTCACGAACACAAGCGTTCGAGTTATTACCTGCAGAGCTTATTCGCAGTGCTGATTTTGAGAATATAGGATTTGATAAATCACAAATTGTTTTCCATGGGGGTACGTTCGAAGGCACTCAAATTAGCTCAGGGGTTAATGCTAATTTTTCATACTTTAGAATGGACGCAAGTAGTCCGCTAATTGCTAAAGCAATGGTTTATTGTAGCAATAATGGAGAAACACTAAAATCTACCCTTACAAATGTTGCAAGCGGTATTAACGACTTACCGACAATAAATAGCAACATAGAAACACTCTGTATTACAAATAACGCACAACCCTGTTGTGCAGTAATCATAGTAGACAAATAGTATTTCTTTTAAACTCTAAAAACTTATTTTTAGCATGCTAGCGAGAAATCAATGTTTTTTAAAGCTTTTGAAGGGCAAAATTTATTGGTGAGCAATTAAAACGGTTGTTTATAGGTTATCGCGCGTGCTAGTAAAAGCAGAGCTTTTACGCACCACGCAAAACAAAGTTTTGCTAGGAAGCGAAGATAGCCTCCAGATGCTAACTGGCTGGGCAGTTAAGTCGCTGTGGATTAGTAGCTATATCGCCTGACTCATAATCAGGAAATCGGCGGTGCAAATCCGCCCAGCGACACTTTATTTGTTTTTCTAAAGCAAGCTTAATAAATCCTAGTCAATAATCAATTCAATACTATGTCTTCAATAAACTCAATGATTATCAAAGAAAAGATTTCAATCAAAAATCTAAAATTATTTTTAGATGAAGACGACGTCATTATCGATTGTATAAAACAAGGCATGGTAGAACACACAATAAACGAATGTAATGTTACAAGCGTAAACGGAAAGATAAAAAGTGGGTTAATTAGTTATATGGATAAAAGTCGATTCAAAAGTGCAGAATTAAATAACCAAGAAATTCTAAAAGCATCAGGAAATTTTAAATGCAATTACAATGACTTTTGTGGAAAACTAAATGTTTTTACTGCAGGAAGAAAACCATTATCAGGATCATTAACAAAAGGAATTGCACAACAAGACTTTGAAATAATTCTTCGCTTCATTCAATAAAACAAACACTTTTAACTTATTGTCAAGCTATTTTTTACATGGACATTTACGAAAGAGTACGAACTGCCGTTGGACGCGTAGTTGATTCGGGCGCACACCTAAATGCTGCAAAAGCTAGTGAAACAATTGCAAAAAAACTCGGGTTATCTGAATCAATGGTCCAGTACACGCACGTAGAACTTCGAAATGTTGTTTACGAACCAGAATACAAACAAGTTCCATTTAACAAACGAGTTTTATTTTTACCACATTGTGCTAGACACTCAAAAAAATGTATTGCAACTAGTAACGGTGAAGGATTCGAATGCAAAGGGTGCGGAGCATGCAATATTAATGACGCGATAAAAATTGCTAAAAAGCTTGGTTATAAAAAAGTCTTTATTGTTCCTGGTGGGAGCATGGTAAAAAAGTTGTTGGTTAAATATCGGCCAAAAGCTAGCGTAGGTGTTTGTTGTTTTGATGAAGCACAACTAGCTTTTGACATGCTAAAAAGAACTTCGATAATCCCACAAGTTGTTTTGTTATTACGCGATGGTTGCAAAGACACTATGATTAACATTCCTCTACTCGAAGAAAAATTAAATTTAATTAATCCAAAACTGATTAAAAATACAAAGAAGAAAACTACTAGAAAAACTAAAAAGAAGAAAAAATTATAAATTTAAAATAAATTTTTCTATTTCATCAAAATTATTTGCAATTAAAAATGGATTAAATTTTTTTAATTGAAACTTAGTTGAAATTCCAGTGGGCTTTCCAATAAATCTTATTCCAAATCGTTGACACATTAACGCATCTTGAGTTGAGTCGCCAATGAAAATAACTTCATCTTTTTTTGCCCTTACTTTTCCAAGAGCTTTTTCAAGTGGTTCGATATCTGGTTTTTTGTGTTTCACATCGTCACTTGTAATAATTGCACTAAGTTTGTTTTTTGTTCCTGCATCAAAAACAGAGTCGATGAAAATCCATCTTGACCCTGTAACAATTGCTAGCTTGTAATTTCTGGACATTTTTTTTATGAATGGCTTTGCATCACCAAACCAATGTTTTTGTTTTTTTTCTAAGAGTTTTAGAAAGGTTTTTCTTCGATAATTAACAAAGTCGTGTGGAGAAAAATGCTTTTTGTTTTTGTCCATGAAATAATATGCTATGTCTCTTGAATGGAGTTGTGCTAGTTCTCGCAGTTTTTGTTTAGAACAAGAAAAACCAAAATGCTTGATTGTTTGCTCAACACTTTTTGTAATCAAGGGAATCGAATCTATTAGGGTTCCGTCAAGATCCATTAGAATTGCTTTTATTACCATTCAAACAATACGAAGAATAGCAATATAAAGATTAGCCGAGAGTACTTTTCTAATAAGACGAACGGGCTACCAAAGGTGCCCAAGGGACATGTCATCGAGCTTGTGACATTATGAAACGGAGTTTCATGATGCCGCGTAAAAGCCAAAGCTTTTACAGCGAGATGGCGTGATTTAGTACAGGTTTGCCAACAGGCAAAAGTGTCGCCCCTGTAGTGTAGCGGTCAAGCATACTGCCTTCTCAAGGCAGTGACTCGGGTTCGATTCCCGGCGGGGGGATTTCTTTTTATATTACTTTTAACTTATAGTTATTAAATAAAATTGGGTTTAATTATGAGAATTTTTACTATTTTGTTATGTGTTTTCATCATATTTATTATTGCATTTTTTGGCATATCCTATCTTTTTGTATATGAAGC